>JAJUIX010000194.1 GCA_029267455.1 Enteractinococcus sp.
CAACTACCGGTCCGGCTTGCGCGGACCGCGCATTAAGGCCGGCATGGTCCTTGCAATTGAACCGATGTTGGTCCGAGGCGATATCGCTACCAAGACCCTTGACGACGACTGGACCGTCGTCACTCTCGATGGCTCGAATGCGTCTCAGTGGGAGCATTCGGTTGCTCGACACAAAGAGGGGATTTGGGTCATTACTGCCCCTGACGGGGGAGCGGCCGGCCTCGCCCCATTTGGCGTTACACCGGTCCCAATCCCACAAAAATAGGCCACTGTCAATACTGCTTGGCATTATTTGACTGAATGCGCTAACATAGATCCTTGGCTGATTCTGCCTTTAAGATCTCGGTGTGTCCGTTCGACCTTGAGGTGCGAACTCAGCGCTTAAACACCTGCTTTTGTGATTGCCATGAATAATATCAATTCATTGCGGTGACAGAAGACAACAGATTGTGGAGGACATGGCTAAAAAAGAAGGCGTCATTGAAGTTGAAGGAACCGTTTCAGAAGCGTTGCCTAACGCTATGTTTCGGGTCCGTTTAGATAACGACCACGTCGTGCTTGCCACCATTTCCGGCAAAATGCGTCAACATTACATTCGCATTCTGCCCGAAGACCGTGTGGTGGTCGAGCTTAGCCCATACGACCTCGAACGAGGCCGTATTGTCTACCGCTACAAATAATAAATTATCCACCTCTGGAACGCTCAAGGAGGAACCCCGTGAAGGTTCAGCCAAGCGTGAAGCGGATCTGCGATGACTGCAAAGTTATTCGCCGCCACGGCAATGTCATGGTGATCTGCTCTAACCCACGCCACAAACAGCGCCAGGGCTAAGTCCCGGCGCAGCATACATCAGGCCCACCAAGGGGCCGCGGCAACACAGAGTGCAAGCTCAACCTTCGGACAAGACAAAGGCCGAAGACTTATCTGCCACGTAGGACAGTGCCTGGGATGTGTCGAGTTCTTCATATCCCACATTGCACCGCGCGGACGGAGTATCTCCCAGATAAGGACGTGTTGACGAAGACCTTTGTCATAAAGAACAGGAGAACGGCCATATGGCACGTCTAGCAGGCGTTGATATTCCACGTGAAAAGCGTGTCGTCATCGCTCTCACCTACATCTATGGTGTTGGCAACAGCCGCGCACAGGAAATTCTGGAAGCGACCGGCGTTGACGCAAATACTCGCGTCAAAGATCTCACTGATGACGAAATGGTAAAACTGCGCGACTACATCGAGGGCAACCTTCGCGTTGAAGGTGACCTGCGTCGTGAAGTTGCAGCAGACATTCGTCGCAAAGTCGAAATTGGTTCCTACCAAGGTCTGCGCCACCGTCGTGGTCTGCCAGTTCGTGGACAGCGCACCAAGAACAACGCACGTACCCGTAAGGGTCCGAAGAAGACTGTTGCAGGACGCAAGAAGTAACTTGCTGTTCCACCACGTATTTACTAATCCAAGCTTTTTGTAGGAGAGCATTCTATGGCAAAGCCACGCGGTGCGGCCCCACGCAAGGGACGCCGTTCCAAGAAGAATATTACCCAGGGCCAAGCCCACATTAAATCAACCTTCAACAACACCATCGTTTCGATCACCGACACCACCGGTGCCGTTATCTCTTGGGCATCTGCCGGAGAGATGGGTTTCAAAGGTTCCCGTAAATCGACCCCGTTTGCTGCTCAAACTGCGGCCGAGCATGCTGCCAAGCGCGCCCAGGAACACGGGATGCGTAAAGTTGACGTCTTCGTCAAAGGACCAGGCTCCGGTCGTGAAACCGCGATTCGTTCGCTGCAGGCCGCCGGCTTGGAAGTTGGCTCCATTCAGGACGTCACTCCAGTTGCGCACAACGGTGCACGCCCGGCCAAACGTCGTCGCGTCTAAGGCTTTTGAGCACACCCGTAACCACGCCCGACAGCCATGTTGAGCACCGGTTGCGGCTCCACCCAGAAATAATTTTTCCATCGTTTCCCCCAACTGCGCGTATCAAATGGCGGATCGCGCCGAAAGGAAATGTCAGTGCTCATTGCACAGCGCCCCACGTTGACTGAAGAACCCGTATCGGAAACCCGTTCCCGGTTCGTCATCGAACCACTGGAACCGGGATTCGGTTACACCCTCGGTAACTCGCTGCGTCGTACCCTGCTGTCTTCGATCCCAGGTGCGGCTGTCACCTCGGTACGCATCGACCAGGTGCTCCACGAGTTCACCACTATCCAGGGTGTGAAAGAAGACGTCACTGAAGTCATCTTGAACGTTAAACAACTGTCTGTCTCATCCCACCACGATGAACCAGTTGTTGCGTACCTGCGCAAGCAGGGCCCCGGTGTCGTGACCGCAGCAGACATTACACCACCCGCTGGTGTCGAGATCCACAACCCGGATCTGCACATCGCGACCCTGAACGAAAAGGGCAAGTTCGACATGGAACTGACCATCGAACGTGGTCGTGGCTATGTCACCGCTGCACAGAACAAGTCACCAGATGCAGAGATTGGCCGCATCCCGGTTGACTCGATCTACTCACCGGTGCTGAACGTGACCTTCAAAGTCGATGCGACTCGTGTCGAACAGCGCACCGACTTTGACAAACTGACCCTCGATGTTGAAACCAAGCCAGCCATGGCGCCACGCGATGCCCTGGCCTCAGCAGGTTCAACTCTGGTCGAACTATTTGGTCTAGCACGTGAACTGAACGTCGAAGCCGAAGGTATTGAAGTCGGTCCGTCGCCTGTTGATACCAGCGTTGCAGCAGATCTGGCGCTACCGGTAGAAGACCTCGAACTTACCGTACGGTCCTATAACTGCCTCAAGCGCGAAGGCATTAACACCGTCGGTGAGCTCGTAGCACGTTCCGAGACCGACCTCATGGACATCCGCAACTTCGGTGCCAAGTCCATCGACGAAGTCAAAGAAAAACTTGCCGAACTCGGACTGTCGCTCAAAGACAGCGGCCCGGGCAACTTCGACTCCCCCTTTGACTCCCAGGAGTCAAACGAGTACGGACTCTAAGTCATATTTGAACCACTGATTCTCGGCGCCTAGACCCGAGAGATCATACAAGGAGAATTCATGCCAACCCCAACAAAAGGACCGCGCCTGGGCGGCGGACCGGCACACCAGCGCCGCATGCTGGCTAACCTGTCGGTGAGCCTATTCGAGCACAAGTCCATCAAGACTACGCTCACCAAGGCCAAGCGCCTCCAGCCATATGCAGAACGCCTGGTTACCCTCGCGAAACAGGGCGA
>JAJUIX010000271.1 GCA_029267455.1 Enteractinococcus sp.
CGAGCTGCGTCGTCGTGGTTTGATGGAACGCAAGGGTTTTCCGGAATCATTTGACCGGCGTCGCCTGTTGCGGTTCGTATCCGACGTCAAGTCCGGGGTGCCCGAAGTTCGAGCACCTATGTATTCGCACTTGACCTATGACATCGTGCCAAACCAACAGATCGTGGTACGCCGTCCCGATGTGTTGATCGTTGAAGGGCTCAACGTGTTGGCCCCACCGCGGCCGCGTTCGGATGGCACCTCGGGCCTGTCGGTGTCAGATTTTTTCGATTACTCCATTTACGTGGATGCCAGCCACGACGCCGTGCGGAAGTGGTATATTAACCGGTTCATGGAGATGCGCTCGGGTGCCTTCGCGAATCCGAATTCGTATTTCCATCGGTATTCGTCACTGACTGATGAAGAGGCCATTAAAACAGCCGCTGGTATTTGGGACCGCATCAACGGCCCGAACCTTGTGCAAAACGTCCTACCCACCAGGGGCAGGGCTAAACTAGTATTGACAAAGAATGAAGATCACCATGTCAAGCGCGTGTTGATGAGGAAGATATAGTGAAATCTCGCACCACCAAGGTGACTCTTGCTGCTTCGGCGGTGACCCTGTTGTGTGTTGGTGCTTCGCTGTCTGCCTCACCCCAGGTGATCGCGGAAACCCTGGGCCGAGATGTCCACGCATTTGCTCCGATGGATCCGTCGACCTACCCGAATAATACGGAGCAGCCCCCGGCCAAAGCCATGGATGCTGCGACCGCCTCGCGGCAGCATTCTACGATGACGAAAAACGGCAGCTGGAGTGCCAGCCCGGCAGAGACGGAACCGACGCAGCGCCCCGAAGCGCCCTCGTCAACCGTAGAGATCGCCGGGTCTGGTGACCCCGAGCCCAGCGAGGAGCCCTCGGTCGAACCGGATCCGCAGCCGACTGCCGAAGCCTCACGGATCGAATCAAAGCTGTCGGAGTCGCAGCCCAGCCCGGAACCAACCAAGGCACAAGACGCCGAAGAGCCCATCCCCGAAGACCTGGAGTCCCCGGACTCGATGACGGTCATCGTCAATAAACTACGGCCTCTACCGGAAGACTTTGCACCAGATGATCTGGTCGAACTCCCCGACCAGATGGGCACCGATACCTACGAGTTGCGCGAACCGGCAGCCGAAGCTGCAAAAGAGCTCTTCGCCGCTGCCCGTGAGGACGGTATTGAACTCACTGTTGTTTCGGCTTACCGGTCTTATGCGTATCAGCAAGAGCTCTACGACAACTACATCGCCGAGCATGGCTCCGAGGTCACCAATGAGATGTCTGCGATGCCGGGTCACTCAGAACACCAGACCGGCTTAGCCCTGGACGTCGATTCCCCCGATGGCCAGCACACACTGCAACAAAGCTTCGGCGACACCGAGGCCGGTCAGTGGCTAGCTGAACACGCCCACGAATATGGCTTCGTCATTCGGTATCCACAAGATGCCCAGGAGATCACCGGTTTCTCCTATGAACCTTGGCATCTTCGCTATTTTGGTGAACAGTATGCGAAACACATCGCCGAGGGTTCTGGTGTGGCGGAGACTGAATTCGGCTTACCTCCTGCACCGGACTATGCGTCCTAGTCACGCTTATAAACCAAGTCGGTACGTGGTGGTCGCTGGGCGCGTTTATACTGTGAACCATGCTCAAAGGTTTTCGAGATTTTCTAGCCCAGGGTAATGTCATGGACCTTGCGGTGGCTGTCATTATCGGCGCCGCATTCACCCAGGTGGTCACGGCATTGACGGATGCTGTCCTGATGCC
>JAJUIX010000213.1 GCA_029267455.1 Enteractinococcus sp.
GCAGACGTCCTCACAACAGCTAGTAGAACTCCTGGTGTAGCGTCCCGGCACTTTCTGTGCCGAAGACGATTTTCCACCACTCACCAAGCCTGGTCAATGGGTTTGGCGGGTCTTTGACAGCGGCTTATTGTACTCCCCCACAAAGTAACCATCCTCTGACAGTGCCATAGCTGTTGATGTGAAACGACAGCTACGGGTCGAATTGTCGTGCTCGAAGGTGTGCCTTCCCGTTTTGCAACATTATTACCTTCGATGTGTCACTTTCTGAAATAAAAGCCGCTTCGAGGACCAGAGACCCTTGGATCCCGGCCGAAATCAGCTAGTGTGACGACGCTTTTGGTGTGGGCTCTAGCTACTGGATACGTTCAATGACCACAGACACCTGCTCCGAAGATTCGCACAGGAGATCCATTGCAACGTCATCAAACCGCTCCCCGAGCACACCATCCCAAATGGTCGTCACTGACAGTCCTGGGAATCTTGTCGGTCGCCATCCTGGCGTTATCTGGGTGCACTGGCACCGGCGAAACTGTCGTGAGAACAAGCAGCGAGCCCATTGAGGGAGGGACACTGACGTATGCAACCGGCGATGTCGAACCTCCTTGCCTCGACCCGATCATGAGCGGCAATGTTCCCCAGGCTCTCGTGGCGACCCAATATCTAGAGCCGCTCTTCTACCAGAGTGAAGACAACGAAATTGAACCATGGCTTGCTGAATCTTGGGAATGGTCCGAGGACCGATTGGCTCTCGATATCACGGTACGAGATGATGTGACGTTCACCGATGGTCAGCAACTGAATGCCGAGACCATTCAGAAAAACATCGAGTACATCAAAGATCCAGAAACGCTTTCAAGTACCGCCATCCTGGCCGTGGAGAAAGTCGAGACCGTAGAGATCGTGGACGAATTCACCGCCCGTCTGCATCTGTCGGAGCCGGACAACGCTATGTTGGAGCATTTGGCTCAAGTATGGGTGCCGATACAATCGCAAAAAGCGTTAGCCCGCGGCATGGAAGAAAATTGCCTCTCGCCGGTGGGAACCGGGCCGTTCAAGGTGGAATCCTGGGAGAAACAGCGCGAGATAGTCCTCGTGCGCAATGAGGATTATCATACGCCTCCGCCTTCTGCCCAACATTCCGGTCCCGCATATCGGGATCGCATCGTATGGCGTTTTCTACCGGATCATGCTAACCGTTTTTCGGCGCTGCAGTCCGGCGAAGTGGACGTCATCGACGTGATTCAACCCCAAGATGCCATCGTTGCAGATGCGGATCCGGCACTCGAAACGCTCATCGGCTCCCGACCAGGACACGTAGTAAATCTTGCGTTCAATACGACGCAAGCACCATTCGACGACATCCGGGTGCGCGAGGCTTTTATCCGAGCCGTAGACGTCGATGCCGCGTTGAAAAGCATTTTCCTAGACACCGTGGACCGGTCGAATTCCGTACTGAGCTCGATTACGGCCTATAACCACCAACAGCCGGAAGTCTTTGCCACGGATGTGCAACGTGCCAATGAGTTATTAGATGAAGCCGGTTGGAGTGAACGTGATGCCGAAGGTTACCGAACAAAAAATGGCGAACAACTGTCGGCTACCGTGCTGCAAACAGACTCGGTGTTAGTCCCCGTTGCTGTGCTTGAGCAGTTTCAAGCGAGCGCAAAAGAGGTGGGATTCAAGCTCATCATCGATCAGGAAGAATCTTCTACCTTCAATGAACGTCGTAATACCTGGGCCTACGATGCGATCCCGCTCTATTACACCAAGAATTCCCCGGCGGTCCTCAACCTCACGCATGTCACGGCAAACATTGAATCCATCGTTGAAGGTGGTTACCACGCCAATAGCAACGGCCTTGAAGGAACCGAAGCCGAGCGCATCGATGAACTCCTGCACACAGCGGCGGTGACCGGCGACGAACAAGAACGTGGAGATGCCTACTCCGCCGCTCAGGAAGCAATCCATAAGCAATACGTCAATCTGCCGATCTTCGATCAACAAACCAGACTTGGCTTCCGCGCTGACGTCAAAGGCGTCCGGCTCATCTCACCTTTAGGCATGCCCACCTTCTATGACACCTGGTTGGACAGAAAATGACTACTCAACACATGACTGAAACCGAGGCCGCGCCCTCCCGGCCTGCCTCCCCAGACCTCAAAAAGAAAACACTGTCAACGGCTCGTTGGGTCGTGGCACGCCTCAGTGGTGCTGCCCTCGTGCTCTGGGCGGTGGCTACCATCGCTTTCTTCGCGCTGAGGCTTGTTCCCGGAGACCCGGTGGATGCGCTGCTTGGCGGTCCAGGCGGTAACGCTACCGAGGAGGTACGTCAGCAAACCCGCAAGCTGCACGGACTTGATCAACCGGTCCTCGTGCAATACGGGGCGTATCTGTTGAACGTGCTGGCCGGCGACTTGGGCGAGTCATACCACTTGCGTCAACCTGTTACACAAGTCCTGAGTGAGCAAATGGGCAACACGCTGCTCCTTGCAATCCTCGCCTTAGCTCTTGCCTGGATTTTTGCCCTGGCTCTAGCACTGTGGTCGGTCCGTGCTGGTCGGGCCGCCGCCGTCGTCGCGAACATTCTCGAGATCATTTCTGCTGCTGTACCCCATTTCTGGCTCGGAACCGTGTTGATTTTGGTCTTCAGCGTCAACCTTCAGCTCCTACCCACCACATCCGGAGCGCCAGGAGTGCCAAGCCTTATCCTCCCGGTGGTCACACTTGCTGTCCCACTCGCTGGGTTTCTGGGCCAAGCAATGCGTGAATCCATGGTCACCGCTATGCACTCGCCTTTTGCATTGTCCTCGAGAGCGCGAGGAGAAACAGAAACCGGGGTCAGTCTGCGACACGCCCTCCGCCACGCTGCCCTACCGGGCATTAACTTATCCGGTTGGGCCTTCGGATCGCTCATGAGTGGAGCTGTCGTTGTCGAAACAGTCTTTGCCCGCCCCGGACTTGGTCGAACGCTTCTAGAAGCCGTGGTCGTCCGGGATGTGCCA
>JAJUIX010000244.1 GCA_029267455.1 Enteractinococcus sp.
CGGAGACGATACGTCAGTACTGGACCGACCCGATCATCCGGTCACGCATGTTTCCCACCGCGATGCTCTGGCCTACGCGCGGTGGGCAGGTGGAAGATTGTTGACCGAAATCGAGTGGGAGTACGCCGCACGCGGCGGTTTGGAGCAACAACCGTATCCCTGGGGTAATGTTCTAGAACCTGACGGCGAAGCACGAATGAAAACCTTTTCCGGCAGATTTCCAGATCAGCCCGACGAGACAGTCGGCACCGTTGCGGCGGATGCCTTTGAGCCGAACGGGTACGGGCTCTATAACATGACCGGCAATGTGTGGGAGTGGACCTCCAGCCACTTCCATCCCGAACACCAGCCCACCCCCGTGCTACGGGGTGGCTCCTATATGTGCCATGCTTCGTATTGCAAACGCTATCG
Organism: Enteractinococcus sp.; assembly: GCA_029267455.1. Classification (GTDB taxonomy): domain Bacteria; phylum Actinomycetota; class Actinomycetes; order Actinomycetales; family Micrococcaceae; genus Yaniella. Next base: position 412 of record JAJUIX010000244.1, read on the forward strand.
CACCTCAGCACGCAGCACGGCCACCGCAGATACCTCACTCGGCCACACTGGGTTCCGCATCGGGCTCACCCCGCCATAATGCCGGGTTGAGCGATCTTCGCTGCTACGAGGGTCGCTCCGGTTCCTCCTGCGAAGAGGACGGCTCAGCCTGTACCTCAATCGTTCCGGTTTCGGGATCCCAGCCGTCTTCCCACTCGCCGGTTTCGAAGTCGTATCCCACCGGTTCACCATGCTCATCGGTCCGCTGATACCAACCGGTGTAATCATCGTGCGCTGAATCGGTGCCGCCACTGGCCCCCTCCCCGGGTGCCGACGGCACAACGCGTAAGCGGAAATCATCGCCGTATTTGTCCACACCTTCTCGCACGGCTTGGCGGATCACGTTTGTCGCGTACCGGTGCCGCAACGCATACGGGTCTGTCCTCAGTTCTTTCACCCAGGCGATAATGATGAGCAGCATGATGATGGCAAACGGCACCGCGGTGATAATGACGAGGGACTGGAGCCCTTCCAGGGCGGTTTCATCCCCGAGTAGCAGCATGACCATGGCGATCCCGCCCATCACCAAGCCCCAGAACAAGACCACAAGTTTTGGCGGATCTTGCCTGCCACGAGTCGTCAGGATCCCCATCACCACGGAGGCCGAATCGGCCGCGGTGATAAAGAAGATCGCCAGGATCACCATGATCAGATACGGCATCCATTCGGCAAATGGCAGGTTATCGACCAGCGAGAACAATACTTCCGGGACGGGCATGTCATCGTGAAAGCCGGGCTGGTCTTCGCGATACATCCAAATGGCGGATGCGCCCATCACGCCGTAGGCCACAATCAGCAGCGACGATGGAATGAGGATGACGCTGAGGATAAATTGCCGGATGGTTCTGCCGCGTGAAATCCGAGCGATAAAAATCCCCACGAACGGCGACCACGAGATCCACCAGGCCCAGTAGTACACGGTCCAGGCGGACTGGAAGTCAATGGTTTCCTGTCCCCACGCCCCGGACCGTGCCATGAGTTCGAAAAGTGAGCCGATGTATTCGATGGTGGCCGATGGTATGAGGTTGAGCAAAAACAACGTTGGGCCGAGGAGAAAGACGAAGGCCACGATGCCGATGGTGAAGACAATATTGATGTTGGACAGATATCGGATACCCCGGGCAACACCTGAGACCGCTGAGAGGATGAACCCGATCATTAACACACCGATAATGACGGCCAAGACCGTGTTGGTTATTTCGGATACTCCGGCCACGATGGTGACGCCCTCACCGATTTGCAGCGTTGCGATACCAAGGGCTGCGGCTGTGCCGAAGAGCGTTGCAATAATCGCGAAGATATCGACGAGACGTCCTGCGAAGCCGTCTGAGTGGTGCCCGCCAAAGAATCTGCGGAAGATCGACGACATCAACAAGGTTCGGCCGCGGCGATACCCGACATAGGCGATCGCCCCGCCGACTAGGGCGTACATGGCCCATGCGTGAAAGCCCCAGTGAAAATACGTTTGCACCAGAGCAAACTGCATCGCTTCGGTGGATTCGGGCGCATTGGTATGCGGTGGCGGGTCGATAAAGTACGTCAGGGGTTCTGCGGGACCCCAGAACATCACCCCGATACCGAGGCCGGCAGCAAACAGCATGGCAACCCACGAAAACGTGGAAAATCCTGGCTTCTCCCCGTCCTTGCCCAACGGGATGCTCCCGTATCGGGTGAACGCCAGGGCCAACAGGCTGAACAGGACGATGGTTGCGACCGCATTGAATAACCAGCTGAGGTTATTCGTCACCCAGCTATAGGCTGCGTTGGCAACCTCTGCCACATTCGCCGGGTTCGTCAGTCCCCAGATGACGAAGGCAACCGTGAGAAGCCCCGCCACGCTGAACACAATTTTATCGACGCTATATCGCCGTCGTTGTTCATCGACGCTAATTCCA
>JAJUIX010000259.1 GCA_029267455.1 Enteractinococcus sp.
CTGGCACACCAGGGCATCGATGAGCTGCGCACGTTCATTTCGAGTTTGCAGTCCTTACTTTCCGCTGCCCGAGCCACTATGGGTGACGTAGCCTCCGGGGCGGTTGCGCAGGTGTGCTCATGAGTGCTCGGGTGACCGGCGGGCCGACGCATTGGCGCGCAAATCTGGATGAACTTGCCCTGGGGGTAGCGCAGCTTCGTGAGGCCACCGACCAAACGATGCGGTTAGCCGGCGATGCTGCGGTAGCCGGTGGGCTGTTAGCTGGCGTGACGCTCATGACCCCACAGGGACCAATCATAGGCTCGAATACGGTGGGCATATCGACGGGACTGATCTCCATGCGCACTGAGGTGGAAGCCCTCTCCGCGGGGGTGGAGTTTGCGGTCGCGGGATATTTGGAAGCCGAAGCTCAGATTACGAACCTCGTGAACTTGGCTATGACTCCATCGGCGCTGGTGTTGAGCGTCGTCGGTCTGACAACGGACCTGAATGTCCCCAACGACATGTATGAAATAGCGATTCGCGGCACAAATACTTACGTGTGGGCTCCCGTTGAGGCCGTCTTTACCGCGCTCGACAGGAAGGTTCCGGGGTCGAAATTCGTGATGGGCAATACCATAAGTTGGATGTACGGGCTGGACGAAAACCTTTGGGAGATGGCGCCGACACAACGCACCTACGGGATGTTGGCTCATGCTCTGCAACAGGTGGGGCTCATGCAGCTCGCGCCCTATGACATCGACAATGTGACCACGAACCGCTCGGCGGATGGTTGGCAACACCGTGAAATGCCAGCAACGGGTGGTTCTCTGCAGGCGATGCAATTACTAAAGGACTACGCGTATGCACCCGACACGGTGACCATCGCCAAAATAGCACAAGCCGATGGAACCGATGCCTACGCAGTGATGTATTCGGGAACCACCCCGTTGGAGGACGATAGTGGCCCGTTCGGGGTGTTGACAGCCAACGCCGCGTTTGGAGCCACCGGTGTTGTCGAGGCCGTGGTAGCCGACTCGGTCTATGTAGAAGCGGCCACGCTTGAGATGCTTCAACAAGCCGGGGTGCCTGACGGATCAACGATTATCCCCATGGGCTATAGTCAGGGCGGAACTCACGCGATGAATATGGCGCTGAGCAAGACCTTCAAATCGAAGTACGACGTCTCTGATGTGTTGACCGTCGCTGCCCCAACGGGCCACCGCAGCACCGACGATATGTCGACAAACTTTGTGCACATTGAACATGAACACGACAAAGTGACCGCCCTGACCGGCGCCAGTAACGAGGCCCGGCTCAACCGAACCACGATTGAAGTTCACGGCTATCCAGAGGAAGAAGTTGAAGCAGGAGTGTTTGGGCCGGAACACAATCTGGAGTTAATCGATGGCCAGTTGACCGAGGCGTTACAGGATCCGGAGGTCGCGCACGCCACAGAGGTTCCCCTGGAGAAAGTGGAGCAGAAAATGGGCGGTCCGATAGCGATCCAGCAATTCACGCTGACCCGTCAAGAGGCGGCCCCGCCCCGACATCCGTTCAGCGATCCGCCTGCGATGCGATGGGATGATACTTCCTCGCCTACACCGTCGAAGATCGTTTCGGTTCGCCCCTTGGACCAGTGGCTGCCCGGTATGGCTCGGCGCTAGCTTCGGCTAATCAGTGACTGATGCTAGCAACCAGTTCATGATGGTAGAAACGATGGCGATGATCAGCGCCGCCAAGATGGCGGTCCAGAAGAAGCTATCGATGACCACGTGCACGGGTAAAAAGGACGTGATCCACACGGTGAGCGCGAGCATTGCGGCATTAATAACGAGTGTAAAAAGACCCAGCGTGAGGCAGGTGACCGGTAAGGATAATAAACTCACAATCGGTCGTACAATCGAGTTGACCAAGCCAAAGACCACGGACACAATGAGGATGGCGACAACCGTTTCGCCTGTACTGGGTGCACCCGTATCGGAAGTAACTTCCATACCGGGCAGGATCCACATGGCCACCCAAAACGAAGCAGCAGTGACAAGGGTGCGCAAAAGATAGTTCATGGCTGTATTCTGACACGAAAAACCGGCGGCACCCAACAGGTACCGCCGGTTATTATC
>JAJUIX010000188.1 GCA_029267455.1 Enteractinococcus sp.
CAGAGGAATAATGATCAGGAAAACTAAGGCTTCCAGAAATGGCGCGGTATCGATGATGCCAAAGAATGCTTGGCCGACAAAGAGGCTGAGATAAACGGGTAATAATAGGATCTGTAAGAGCATCAGGACAGGAGCGGCAGCTAGTAACCGGTCGTGCTCGGCACCCGCCAGCCCCGAAAACACGATGACGTAATCGATACACGGCGTCAGCAAGACAAATACTACGCCTATCAACAGTGCTGGCTCATCGGCGACGAAGCGAGACAGCAGGTATACCACGACCGGCACGAGCAAGAAATTGAGTACGACAAGGCCTGCTAGAAACCGTGCATCGCGAAGGACACGCCCGATTCGTGTCAGCGGAATGCTGAGAAACGTGGCATATAACAGCAACATCAGCGCTGGGTTGATCGCCACCTCTAGCTTCTTGGCACCGGGCAAACTCAAGCCAACTGCGACACCAGCGCTAATAGCGAGGACATAGAGCGGAATTTGCCAGCGCTCGAGCCAATCACTCATTGCATTTGGCATCAGCCAGGTCCTCCCGGACGGGCTGGCGACCGCGCGAAGCGGAGCACGAGTCCCGCTTCACTCATTCCTGCCGGTGGAAATTTTTGCTGGTGAAGATGACGGTTGCTCCTGCTCGTAGGAGTCGGGCTCCCACCTGAGAATATCGCCGGGCTGACACTGCAAGGCTTCACACAGCGCATTGAGCGTCGTAAAGCGGACTGCCTTGGCGCGGCCGTTTTTCAGGACCGACAGATTCGCAGGGGTAATGCCGACGAGCTCGGCGAGCGTACCAACGGCCATTTTTCGGCGAGCCAGCATGACGTCGATGTCTACCACTATGGCCATTTAGATCACCTCATCGAGTTCGGAACGTAGGGTGCGCACTTCGGACTCGCGCGCAATTGCTTGGACGAGTAGTTGGCGCATGACCACCACGAGTAGTGCGATGCCCGCTAGGACCAGCGAGGCACCACAGATCAGCCCCACGATGCCGGGTGCTATCTCGCCGGGGGCCAGAAGTACCGCAACGGTCAAGGCAAGGATCGCAGCTGCCGCGAACGAGGCGATGATGGTATGAATGTATCCGAAGGCGGCTTCAGAAAAGACTGATCCTTTACGCACGAGGGTCAACAAGCGCCAAACACAGACTGCAAATACTTGCATTGTGACCACGCCAAGGGCTGCGATCGTAACGAAGGTTACGCGACCCCAGGGCGGCGTTCCGGCATCTGCCAGGTCTTGGTATACCGCAGGCAATATCAGAATTTGCACCACGACCGACCCGGCCAACGATAGCGCAATGACCGCCTTGAGTATCAGAAGCGTGATATTTTTCAGGAGGGCTCCTACCTGTAACTCGAGATAAACCTATCGTTTCTCGATAAATTAATCAATCGTTGCGATAGGTCTATCTTCACCTTCGAGGCACAATCGTTCGCCAGTGAGGTAGGAGGCCTAAGGGTCCGCGGCAATGCTCACGAGCAGACTAAATGGGTTGGACGACGATCGCGTAGCGCGCGTCGCCAACCCGGGTGAGCACCAAGGTCATATGTGCACCGGCTCCGGGTTTTTTGGTGTTGAGTCCCTGCATAAGCGTGCGACGTAATTCTTCTGGGGAGACATCTACGCCGCGCTTTTTAATATCCAAGCGGGTGACATTGTGTTCCTTCAGATATCTGCGCAAGGTCTTGATCTTATAGGGCAGGACCTCAAGGATGCGGTACCCCGAGGCGAAGGGCGTCTCGTGGTAGATGTCGGAGCAGAAGTATGCGATGTGTTCGTCCAGTTGCCGCCCGAGGGCGGCGTTGGTTGGATCGTCGTCCATAAACTGTTCGACCATCAGGTCAGTGACGAGGCCTGCGCGAATAATGGCGCCATCGGGTTCGTAGAGATATCCGGTGGCACCCTCAATGCCGGTGACCGGCACCCGAGGAGATTGGCCAAAATCGGTTGAGGAAGTCAGTTCGGCGGCACCAGAAGGATGAATGACCAGAGCAGCACGCCGCACATCCGACCGTTGAGCCATGTTGAACCAAAGGGTGGCTTCGACCACACTGCCGTGGAGTGACACCCATTGGGCTTCGGCGGTGTCGGGAATGACATCGTGTGCTATGGCAGGACCGAGCTTGACCCCCAACGTATACCCCACGTCGGCCAGGTCTTCAACAAATGAAAGGGGAGGCGAGAACGCTTCGGGATCAAAGATTCTGACGGTCCCGGACGATAGCGTTTTACGTCTGGCCGGATCGAGCCAATAGCCACGGCTCGTGTGTTCGGGTACCGGATTGTATTGTACCCACTCAGCTGCATCCGCCACTTCCACTTTGGCATGAGGAAACGGCATGAGATTAATCGTGGTGGCCGCAGCAGTGGTCTCATCAATCTCCACGGCGGTCACCGCGATGTCCAAACCAGCGATAGCTAACGAATCCGCACCTAACCCGGCTCCAAGGTCGATGACTTCATCAACACCTGCGCGCGCAAACCGGCGAGCATGGTGAGCTGCAACCTGCAGGGAGGTGGCCTGTTGAAGTCCCGCTTCGGTAAAGATCATCTGATCCACGAACGGTCCGAATTTCGTTTCTGCCGCCGTGCGGAGTTTCAATTGGGTCAGCACCGAATTGACCACGGCCGGTTCGTAGCCTTCAGTGCGGAGCCGTTCAGCAAGTTTGAGCGTATCGACCGTTGCGTAGTCGCCGCTCCGCCACAAGTGGTTGAGCAGTTTAAAACCTTCAGGCGTCAGCACGCCGGCAAGATCGGAAGCAGTTGTATCAGACACGCTTCCTAGCGTACCTGGTTCAGGTTCCCGATGAGTGCGTGTGGGCCGGTGCCGCATCGGCCGTGCGGCGGAATAGTCGCCCGCGATGGCGTTGAGCCGCGGGTAGGGTCCGGTAGCCGAGGGTGATGATGACGGTTGCCAGCACCAACGCGATCAAGCTACCCCAAAATGGTCCGGGCGCGCCCCAGAGTGCCAACAAGGGCGCGGAGACAAGGGGGAAATATCGCACCACCAAGGAAACGGAACGCCGAAAATGACGAGGAGGCAATATTGCGTGGCAGCTGGGTAGCGTTCAGTGCGGCCTCGGTAAATAACGTGTTCGTGATGCCCTGGAGGCCGCCCATCGTAATAATCCCCGCCATCACGACGGCCAGACTGTGGGTATTGAGTGCCAAAACGGTCAGCATGCCTGTCATGCCCAGCAGCACGAGCAGGATGGCAGGCACGAATCCCAGGTACTGCACAAGTGGTCTGGGCAGCAGTAACGAGCAGATCGCCAGGGCGCTACCCCAACCGAAAAATACCACCCCGAGGCTCAAGGAAGAATAGTCGGCTCCGGAGG
>JAJUIX010000200.1 GCA_029267455.1 Enteractinococcus sp.
ATTGGCGCGTAACCATCTCGTAATGCAAGCGGGAGCCCCACATCTATCTCACTATGTGGACTTTTACCTTGTTTTTGTGAGAAAACTCACGCGTAACATTCGAATTCTTAGCTGCGAATAACTCAATACAGCTGTATAAGGCTCAGCCTGCGACCCCGTAAAGCCGGTCCCCCGCATCACCTAACCCCGGCACAATGTAGGCATTCTCGTCCAGTCGCTCGTCAATTGCGGCAACATAAAGATTCATGTCAAGATCTGTCAGAGTTTCCCGCAAATATTCCAGACCCTCGGGAGCGGCCAAGAGACAGATCGCAGAGACCTGCCGAGCGTTGCGTTCATGCAGAAAGCGGCACGCTTCTGCCAAGGTCCCGCCGGTGGCCAGCATGGGATCCAGCACGAACACGTGTCGACCGCTGAGGTCTTTAGGAAGTCGCTCCGCGTATGTAACAATGTTCAACGTTTCTTCATCACGAATCATTCCCAGGAACCCAACTTCTGCCGTCGGGGCCATACGCACCATGCCATCGAGCATGCCCAATCCGGCGCGCAGAATCGGCACCACGAGGGGCCGTGGCTTCGCAATCTCTTTCCCGGTGGTTTTCGTAACGGGCGTTTGGATATCGACGTCGACAACCGCCAGATCACGCGTGGCCTCGTACGCCAGCAACATGACCAGTTCTTCGGTAACCTGTCGGAAAATCATCGAAGGAGTTTGGCGTTTACGCAGGACCGTTAACTTGTGTGTGATCAGCGGATGATCGATGTGATGAACGTGCATGGTGTCAGTTTAGCCTCATCGCCTAGGCTAAACGTGTGACCACTCCGACTGCTACACCACTCCCCGATGATGCTCAGTTGACCTCCTGGATGCAGCACGCTCTTGCTGCTGCTCGAACCGCCGAAGCAACCGATGACGTCCCCGTGGGAGCAGCCTTATTTACGCCCGACGGTCAGCTGGTCGCCACCGGCGTCAATGCCTCCAGACGATCTCAGGACCCGACCAGACACGCTGAAATGGTCGCCATCAGCGCTGCGGTAGAAATGTTGCGCACATCGACCTGGGAGCTTGCTGATTGCACCCTGGTGGTCACCGTGGAGCCGTGTTCGATGTGTGCTGGTGCGATCGTGCTTGCTCGCATCCCGCGCGTGGTGTTTGGAGCGTGGGAGCCCAAGACAGGAGCGGCCGGGTCGGTCCTTGACGTGCTACGCGAACCGCGCCTAAACCATCAGGCGGAAGTCATCGGCGGAGTACTTGAGGATGAATGCAGTGCCCTGCTGCGAGAGTTTTTCGCGGACAAACGCTAATTTGGGGTTGAACTCAGCATCAGGTATAGTTGAGCGGGTGTAAACACACGGTAGCGTGTCCGAGCGGCCGAAGGTGAGGCACTCGAAATGCCTTGTACGGCAACCCCGTACCGAGGGTTCAAATCCCTCCGCTACCGCTGAATGGAAAGCTCCCGCTTCGTTGCCATAGCAACGATGTGGGAGCTTTCTTTGTCTCCAGGATCGTCTTTGCCCACGTTCTGACCACATTCATCTCTGATACGGCGTCATCCAGCGCCTCAACAATGTCCTTCTGGTCGTTATTTTATAGGCCTGCATTCCAGATTTAAGCTGACAAAATCACTGTGTGTCTGGTAACATTGGAGGCAGGGAACAGGACACCAAAGGTACACCAAGAGGTGAGACACAAAAGGTGAAAAGTTCCCACCGAGCCCCTTAGCAGGGGCATCAGGAAGGCCAGCGGTCACCGGACGGAAAATAATTCGTCCAATGGTGACCGCTAGTTTTGTCTCAAGCCCGAATTCGGTGCATAAGTTTCCTATTCTAGATCGCGAAAGCCGCGAACCCTGACCAACAGGATTCGCGGCTTCCAACAGCTGTCTTAGAGCTCGCGCTGATCTGGCCCGTTGTAGGCAGATAGCGGACGAATCAGGGCGTTATCGGAGCGCTGTTCAATGATGTGCGCCGTCCAACCCGTAATGCGTGAAGCAATGAAAATCGGAGTGAACATGTCGGTGTCGAAGCCCATGAGGTGATAGGTCGGACCGGCCGGGTAGTCGAGGTTCGGCAGAATGTTCTTGGCTTCTGCCATGGCTTTTTCTAACCCGTCATACAGACCCAGGATTTCGTGACGATCATAGTAGTCAATCATCTTGTCTAGGGCAGCCTTCATTGACGGCACGCGAGAGTCACCCGACTTGTACACGCGGTGACCGAAGCCCATGACCTTTTTCTTCTCGGCCAGCGCGGCTTCCATCCAGGCTTTCGCGCGTGCCGCAGCGTCTTCACGAGATTCGTTCTTGTCGATACCGATCTCGTCGAAGGTGTGCATCACGGCTTCGTTGGCTCCACCGTGCAGCGGGCCCTTCAGCGCACCGATTGCACCGGTCACCGCAGAGTGCAGATCTGACTCGGTTGAGGTGATTACACGCGCGGTGAAGGTCGAGGCGTTGAACGAGTGCTCGGCGTAGAGCACCATCGACACGCGGAAGGCGTCAACGACTTCTGGTGGGTACTCTTCACCGAACGTCATCCACAAGAAGTTTTGGGAGTAGTCCAGGTCATCGCGTGGTTCAACAACGTCTAAACCACGACGACGGCGCTGATCGTAGGCCACCACAGCTGGGAAAGCGGCAAAGAGTTCTTTGGCTTTGCGCAGCTCAACCGATGGGTCGGAGTTTTCGGCGTCGTCGTGACGAGCTCCAATGACCGACACAGCGGTGCGGGAGACGTCCATTGGGTGGGCGTCTTTTGGTAGCAAATCGATCGCGGCTTTGACCTGGGGATCCAGGGCACGGTTGGCGCGTTCGAGCTTGATGAAGTCATCCAGTTCGGCCTGGGAAGGCAGTTCGCCATTCCACAGCAACAGGGCGACTTCTTCAAACGATTTCTTTTCGGCCAAATCCTGCACCGGGTAGCCGCGGTAGAGCAGCGAGTTCGTGTCAGGATTGACTTTCGAAATGGCGGTGGAGTCAGCGACAACGCCGACTAGGCCTTTTCTAATCTCTTCGGTCATGGTCATGATTCTCCTCGGGTTTAGAGGTTTTCGGCGTTGGCTTGGACATCCAGTCCGGGCACTTCGAAGTTGAAGATCCCGGAGTCAAATGCGTTGTAGTCCTCGTAGGCCACCAGCTCATACAGTCTTGCACGGGTGAGCATCTGATC
>JAJUIX010000045.1 GCA_029267455.1 Enteractinococcus sp.
AAACCGCCGCGTGCGGCGTACTCCCACTCGATTTCGGTCAACAATCTTCCACCTGCCCACCGCGCGTAGGCCAGAGCATCGCGGTGGGAAACATGCGTGACCGGATGATCGGGTCGGTCCAGTACTGACGTATCGTCTCCGAAGGGATATAGCCAGGTGGCACCCGGAGTCTGACGCCACCACGGCGTGGCCTGCACCGCCGCGGTAGTGTCGCGCAAGTGGTCGGATAACAAGCCCTCAAACACTAGGGAATCGCCGTAGTGCTCAGCATCCGTGACATGTCCAGTGTCCTCGACGAATGCAGCAAACTGGGCGTTTGTAACGGTAGTTGGCGCAATCGCAAAGGGCTTGACGGTGACCTCGCGAACCGGCCCTTCGTAGTCTTCTGCATAGGCCTCTGGGGCCTCGCTACCCATCAAAAACGTGCCGCCCCTGAGTCCGACAAGGCGCAATTCCTGCGGCGCCATACGGGCGAGTTCTTTCACGATGCCAACCGACTCAGTAGGCTGTGGGGTGCTACGCGCTATCGGGCGATCACCGGGTTGGGGACTGCAGCAGTTTGTCATCGAGCAAATCTTCCCATCGGATGTGCTGAAAGGTAGGTCATCTATGAGACCGAACATTGTCATCGTGCAAGCGGATCAAATGGCTGCCCAAGCGTTGGGCGCGTATGGGGATGACGCTGCGCAAACACCCCACATTGATGCACTCGCCGAACACGGTGCGGTCTTTGATCGAGCTTATTGCAACACGCCGCTGTGTGCACCTTCGAGAGCGTCGATGATGACCGGCAGGCTGCCATCGGACGTGGGCTGCTATGACAACGGCGACGATTTCCCGGCTTCAATGCCTACCTTTGCACACCACCTACGCGCGGTGGGCTACCATACCGCGTTGATTGGGCGCATGCATTTCATCGGCCCGGACCAACATCACGGTTTCGAAGAGCGGTTGACCACCGATGTGTATCCGGCCGATTTAGATATGGTGCCCGAGTGGGGTCGGCCCCTCGATCAGCGACTGCAGTGGTACCACACCGTCGACCCGGTCTTCACCGCGGGTCCTTCACAAGCCACCGCTCAACAGGACTTCGACGACGAAGTGGTATTCCACAGCCTGCGTTATCTCACTGACCGGGTACGGCATAACCAAGCAAGTGGCGACGATGCGCCATTTTTGATGGTGACAAGTTTTATCCATCCGCATGACCCCTATGAGCCACCACAAGAACACTGGGATCGGTTCAGCGAAACCGCGATACCGGATCCACAATTTCCCGATCCTGCCGACCCTGCACAAGATCCGCATAGCCACCGACTTCGAGTGATGAGCGGGTTCGACCAGCGCTCTCCGAGCCTCGAAGAAGTCCGGCGTGCTCGTCGCGCCTACTATGCAACCGTGAGTTATATTGATGACCACATCGGGCGAATCCGACGCCGCATCGAAGAACTCAACCTGGCAGATAACACCGTCATCATTGTGACGAGTGACCATGGCGACATGCTCGGCGAAAAGGGTCTGTGGTACAAAATGTCACCCTATGAGCGGTCCTCTCGGGTGCCCTTGATTATTGATGGACCGGACCACTTGGTACCGCAAGGACGATTTGCTCATCCGGTGTCTCTGATTGACCTGTTGCCCACGCTGCTTGAACTCTCCGAAGCACCCGGTAGTGATACGCCAGGGATGTCCTTATTGGAGGCAGCCAGGCGGGAACGAGATGGACACACGAAGCCCCAAGACCGCGACGTCTTGATCGAATATCTGGCAGAAGGTACCCACGCTCCACAATTGACGTTGATACGGGGACAGTACAAATACGTGGTGTGTCCGGGTGACCCAGATCAGTTATTTGATCTCGAGCAAGATCCGCACGAGTTGCACAACGTGGCATCCGCGGAAGAATACGTCAATCTAGCTCAGGCGCTACGGATTGAGCTGGAATCGCGCTATGGCATAGAACAATTAACAAAAAATGTTTTGGAAAGTCAGAAGCGGCGACGGTTGGTGGCGCACGCGTTGCAGCAGGGCACACGGCGTCCTTGGGACTTCATCCCGGATGCCGAACAGCGTTATGTCCGCGGGGACTTTTGGGGAGCGCTGGACTACGGTCAGATTCGGCTGCCCCAGGCCGACTGAACATACCTCTCGACCCCAGAGCCTGGCAGAATTACCTATGCTGGCCTTGCTGGTGAGCTCCGTATCAAACTGTGCTCAGTTGAGACAGTAGAGGCTTCGCTGTTGACCGCTTCCAGGACGATAGTCGACACTGACGACTTGTGGTTCTTGAGTCATCCACTGCGTACCGTTCGGACTGACATACGTGCCATAGACGCGCAGTTGTAACGTCTGCCGTCCGGTGGGTAGCTGAAGGTTGGACAGGTTTCTCATCAAGTAATTCGTTTGAGCTCCCACAGTGATGGAGAGGGTGTTGTTGTTTCCGGGGTTTCTGATCTCGATTCTGAATCGAGTCCCTGGGACGCTAGATGCCCAGGAAAGCCTGACGGTGTGAGCGCCTGCATCGCCAGCCCCCGGGCGATTTTGGCAAGATGGTGTGGTCGCGGGTAGACGCGTCGCAGGGGTGAGGGTCCCCGCGGCATAGTCTGGGACTGTCCATGCAGCCGTGCTTGGCTCCGGTCTAGCAACAAATACGGCACCGCCGATTCCCACCACTGCGATCACGGCTGCAATGCTGCGTCTCCAAGGCTGAGTGGCACCGGTGCGTGATATCGAGTCACCATCTTTCTTGGTTCTGTTCCGGAAGGAAACGCTGCATGCTATGAGTATTGCCGCGAGACAAATGGCGGAAGTTAGCAACAGCGGCCAGAAGGATGGGACAAGAGACGAAAGATTAGTCAACCACATCATCGCCTTACCTGCCCCGATCCCGGTAGTTGTGCAGACGGTAGGAAGCTCTGGGTTGAAACACTGTCTGCATCTCCTTTCAAAATGCACGTGCAACGTTGGGAGCATGCTGTTTAGGTATCGAGCTCATCGGTCGCCTGGGCCCGGAATTGTGTGAGGAGCGTTGCCGTGGCGCCTGGTACGAGATTCTCGCTGGCGGTGAGTTGGAAGCATACGAAGACCGGTGTTCTGTCCTCAAGGGTAAAGTCTGGGACATTGGCGAGCTCCTCAGTGCCTGCTGCGAATGCTTCCGCATCGCATGTTGCATCATTTGTGTAAACATACGCAGGCGTAATATGAGCGGCATTGGCACCGGTGAGCTCAGTTTGGACTTCGACTTCGGCTTGATAAATCGAATAATCGGTCAGCTGTACTGCATATTCTGTATACGCTCGACCAGTCGGCATAAGTTCATCAGCGTCGAATGCAAAGTTCAGGGTCGCGGCCTCTTCGGGGGTGGGGCTCTCCGTGAAGTTGGTGCCATCGGGTGACCCCTCAATGCCAAACTGCCCGGCGGTGAAGTTGCCGGTGGCCTCTTCTGAGTCATTCCAAGCGGCAATAGTCCCGGCTGCTCCGAATCCGAGCACGAGGCCGCCTGCCACAATGGCGCGAATTTTGGTGCTCCGTGATGAGGTAGTTGCGATAGCCAAGGGCTATTCACCGGTGTCGCTGTACGATTGAAACGTTAAGTGTCAACTATATGTGTCGAGGGAAGTGAAGCAAAGAGTTCCAGGACCTATGTTCTACAACTACTTGAGATCGTAGAACATCGTGAGCATCGAAGCAGACGGTTTATGTCCACTTCCAACGTAGTATGTTGTGCTCGGGCAGTGTACGTGTCACTCCTGAGGTGCGATGGTGGGCGGTGTGTGGCATATGATGTAAGCACAGCATTCCTTCGAGGAAAGTAGTCAGGCATGACAACCCAAATTGTTCCCACGATGGCTGCGCGTCTGTTTTCGGAAGCGCTTGGCACGTTTATTCTGGTCTTCGGTGGCGTAGGAACTGCTGTACTGGCAGGCTCCCACGTGGGATTTCACGGCATCGCTATCGCCTTTGGTCTCACGGTTGTCGTTGGGGCCTACGCCTTTGGTCCCGTCTCTGGCGGCCACTTCAATCCGGCGGTCACGTTAGGACTGGCTACTGCCGGTCGCTTTGCGTGGCGCGATGTCCCCGCCTATGTGGTCAGCCAGATCATTGGTGGCCTGCTCGCCTCGACTCTGTTGTATCTGATCGCTACCGGTCGGGAAGGGGCAGACCTCGGCAATTTTGCCTCCAATGGTTATGGTGAAGCATCCCCCGATGGTTACGGCTTGGTAGCGGTGATCCTCGTGGAGGTCATCCTCACGGCGGTGTTTTTATTCATCATTATCGGCACGACGTCTTCTCGGGCAACGGTCAGCTTCGCACCGTTGGCGATCGGGCTGTCGTTGGCCTTGATCCACCTGATATCGATACCCGTCTCCAACACCTCGGTTAATCCGGCTCGATCTATTGCAGCAGCGGTTTACGGCGGGGGAGTATCGTTGGTGCAGCTGTGGGTTTTCCTTGTGTTCCCGGTCATTGGGGCCGTTCTCGCGGGGTTGTTGTTCCGTCCTCTGCTTGAAGGAGTTCAAGAGGCAGACTCAGCTCCGTTAGAAGAGCTATAGCCTACGTTTAACCCCCTTCTCCGAAACAACGTAGCTGCTGGGCCTATGTCATGACACCGGTGGATTACTCTTTACGTGCTCCTATTGTGTCTTTCCAGGTCTTGATACCTTTTACCCGGCGCATTTATGTCTAGAATTGTGTTGGATGTCTACACATCCCTTCTGCGATATCACTTCAATATCTCAGATACACACCACCACCTTGAGACCGTAAGAATTGTGAGCAATCTCCTGTGACCTCATCACATCATCACGTTGAAGAGCCCTCGTACACTCCACCCGCCCCTCCACCTCCGCCAGCGCCTAGGAAGCGCCGAAAGATGAGCAAGCCGCTGATGATTGGGATCTCGGCAGGAATCGTGCTGGCTTTGGGGATTGGAGGGGGCGCAGTAGCCTATTCCAGTAACTCCGAAAAGCTCGCGGAATATGAAGATGCGCGGGGTTTATTATCCACATCGGCTGAGGCTGCCACAGACGTGCTTGACACCATCGGTGCGCTCGAGCCCGCCACGCAAGAGGAACTTGAAGAACAGATCGCAGCGGCCAATTCGTTGTTGGAAGCCGATGCTCCCAGCGTGATGAGCTTTGACATTGATGATCGCACAAGCGAACTTGTGGACGGCAGATCAGCCATACGAACTCTCGTGACGGATTTAGAAACGGCAACCGAAAGCAAAGAATCGTATAGTGCTGCAGTCGAAGACGGCGAGGAACTGCTGTCGAGTTCGGAAGAACTCCTGGAAAAAACCCAAGACAAGATTCTTGACGAGGACGCTTACGAGAAACTCTCAGGTCATGTTGAAGAGCTCAAAAACGCGTTAGACGAAGAGCCAGATGAAACCAGCGCGGACTCTTTCGCCGAGCACGCAAGTGCTATCACCAGTGCTTCAGATGCGATCGATGGGAGCACTTCAGCGGTTTCGACCAGCCACGACGAATGGGTCGAAGCTGAGGAAGAAAAAGCCAACCGTGATCCTTCGAACTACAAGACCATTTCGGAACGCGATTGGCAACTCGTAGAGCGCGATCCAGACTCCTACGAAGGTGAAAAATATGTGCTCTATGGAGTTGTCACGCAGGCTGACGCCATGACTGGTGACGCGACGATCAGAGTCAATACCGGACCGGTCCAGCAATCGCGGCGATATGAATATGACGTCAATACCATGGTGCTGGCAGGAGCCTCAGACGTCTTTTCAGACGTCGTCCAAGACGATCACGTCAAAATGTTGGTCGAAGTCAACGGCTCCTTAACCTATGACACGACCATTGGCGGGTCAGCTAGCGCAGTGATGGCACTTGCATACGATGTCGAGGTGATTGGCGAGTTCTAACGCAGCCAGTCGTTATTTATGTTTGAGTGGATTGGCTGCAGCTCCGGCCTTTTTCGCAGTCCGCTTGGCTGCGATTTTCGCGGCTTTCTTCCCGGTAGTTTTGAGCGTTTTCTTGGCAGCCATGGTGCCCGCGACCCGCTGTGCAGCAGCAGCGCCGAGTCCAACGGCGCCTACTGCCAGGCCCACCCCGATGAGCTTGCGCCGCTTCGTCCGACGTCGACCGTTCCAGCCGCCTGAGACGGTGTATTCGTCGTCGGTTTGAGATTCATAGAGGTTGCCGGAGGTGTCCTGGGCAGATTCTTTCCGCGACAAATGGGTGCTATCCACCTGGAGTGCCATCTGTTTTTCGGTCGCCTCCGGTGCCGCGCGGTGCTGTTTGACCATCTGTTTGGCGCCGGTTCCCACTGGAATTTCGTTTTCTGGTTTCGTTGCCGCTTTGACAATGGCTTTGGCGATATCTTCGGCGGCATACACCGGTGGCATAGCGCGAACTTTGCGTCCGCTGTAGTTGGCGGCACGTTCAAAGAACGGCGTATCAACCGCCGCAGGAACAATGGTCACCACGTGGATATCTTTCATCTTGTCCAACCACAGCTCTGACCGCAGGCTCACTGACAGTGCACTGACTGCCGCCTTCGACATCGAGTAGGCCGCGGTAAATGGTTGCGGCACATGCGCCACGGCAGATGAGACATTGATCAGTACACCGCGTTCTTGGTTTCGCATATGATGCAGGGCCGCACGGCTGCCGTGCACATAACCCATGACGTTGGTTTCCAGTACCCGCTGAAAGTGATCCAGCGGTACGGTTTCGACCGACCCAAATAGACTGACCGAAGCGTTGTTGACCCACACATCGAGCGCGCCAAAGTGTTCAACAGCATGGCGGGCTAGGGCCTCTACGGCCGTGGCATCCGTGGTGTCCGTGGGGATCGCTAGGGCTTGGGCGCCCAGCTCTCGACACTCAAGAGCGGTTTCTTCTAGGGCTTTGCGCCCGCGAGCGGCCAGCACAAGATGACTGCCGGCTCGTGCGAACTCGCGTGCTGTGGCGCGACCAATCCCACTGGATGCGCCCGTAATCACAACGACGGCGCCTTTGAGTTTTCTCGGTGACATCACGGTTCTCCTTAAGCTTCAAACGACTCGGTCGAGTCCTTGATCTCCATGTATTGCAGATCGGTTTGCAACGTCTGGCCGCTTTCCCACGAATTGGCACCGGGCTGGACCAGCGGCGTCGGAATGTCCGCGCGGTTTTCACGCTTATGAGTACTGGAGATGCCCAACCTGTGGTCGCGTTGTTCGACCAAGTGCTCGTGGACTTGGCCATCGGCGGTGAAGCCCATCATCAACTGCGGGATCCCATAGGGGAAGTCATGGACGTCGTACTGCCAGGTATGGAAGGTCTTGCCGTAGGTGGTCACCAGGTCTTCGAAGTAGGCGTGTTCGGCCAGCTCGGGGACACCCGGTGCTACCAATGTCCCGGACTTCACTTCATGGTGATGACTGTGCCACAGCTGCTTTTCGTCGTCATCAAGGCTCTTGAAGCGCTCTTCGCTGATGATGTATTCGATGCCGATGAGTTTGGCGTCGGGTGCGTTGCTATCAAAGATCACGCACTGGTGCAGGTCGTGCTGTAGGTGGATGCAAAAGTGCGTGGCCTCGACCTGTCGGCCCATGTCGTCGGCATAAAAATGGAAGCCGTTGAGATATGTGCTCATGGCTTCCAGCGGATATTTGGGTTGGAGTAGATTCGAGCTGATGTCCAGCATCCGGTGTTTGAGGGGATGTCCCTGCGAAATTTTTGCGGTGGCTAACGTTTTGCGGCCGGCAAGAATGCCTGCTGCGGTGACCGCGCCGGCAGCCACACCCATGCCGATGCTCTTCCAATGATCGAGTCCCATATCGAGACTCTACCGAGCGAGCGCAACAGTGAAAACAGCCAGCACGGGCGAAGACGTCCATGCCAGGTGATGATGCGGTACGACTGGGAGTGGCGTCGGATCGGAACGCACCGCTTGTCGTGCCATGTTCGTTTGGTTATTCGCCGCCGCGTTGTGTCGCGTCGTCTTCGACGTCTTGGGTCTCTTCATTTATGGTCGCGTCGTCGTCGGGATCGTCCTCGTCAGGCGCGGTATCTGGGTCTTCGCCTGTTTCTTGTGGTGTAGCGCTCTGTTCCTCTTGGAGATTCTCGTCGTCGTTTTGAGCACCTGGAGCTGACTCATCTTCGAATGTGTCGAACTGCTCCTGGCTGGCTTCTTCTCCGGGCCCGGGATCCGGAAGCTGCATCATGCGGAAGGAGTTGGCTAGGCCGAAGAGTCCGGCGAGTATCGGAATGAGCAGCGCGGTCTGAAGTGCGATAGGCCGTGCTTGGGTGTTGATGCGCACAATCTCGTCTTGGATGTCTTCTGGCTGGTTGATGAGGAGTTCTTCGAGTTGAGTGTTGCTCAACAGCTGGGCATCGTCTTCCAGTACCTGGGCGACCTGCTGTTGGTCGTCGGGCGGAAGCACCGTGCTTGA
>JAJUIX010000220.1 GCA_029267455.1 Enteractinococcus sp.
CGGAACCGGCTGCCCCAACGCAGCCTGAACCACACGAGCCAGCTCAACAATCGGAGCCTTCTGAGTCTGAGCCATCCGGTGGGATCCCGGATCTGCCCGATGGGCGACCCCAGTACGGTGTCCGGGTTGATCCCAAACCTCCTGCTGACCAGCAACAGGATTCAGACGACTCAGAAACCCGCTAATCCTGCCACAACCGTTGCATCCAGGCTTCGATATCTTCCACCGTGCGTGGTAGGTGTGCCGATAATGACTCAGCGCCATCTGCGGTGACGAGGATGTCATCTTCAATCCGTACGCCGATGCCGCGGTACTCTTCCGGAATCGCTAGGTCTTCTTGTTTGAAGTACAGGCCGGGCTCGATGGTAAAGACCATGCCTTCTCGCAGTGGCGCATCCAAATACATTTCCCGCCGCGCCTGAGCACAATCGTGGACATCTAAGCCCAGGTGGTGTGAGGTGCCGTGTGGCATCCACCGGCGATGGTGCTGGCCTTCTGGTGATAGGGCTTCTTCCACGGAGACCGGGAGGATACCCCACTGCTCTAAATGCTGAGCTAAGATTTCCATCGCGGTATTGTGAATATCGCGGAACAGTACTCCAGGTTTAGCGGCTGCCAAGGCCGCATCAGCGGCCGCTAGCACCGCGTTATACACCTTTGCCTGCACCTCAGAGAACTTCCCGTTGACCGGGAGCGTCCGGGTGATATCGGCGGTGTAGAGAGAATCGGCTTCGACCCCAGCATCTACCAGAAGCAGTTCCCCTTCCTTGACCGGGCCGGTGTTACGGATCCAGTGCAAGACGGTGGCATTATTGCCTGCGGCGGCAATCGTGTCATACCCCAGGTCGTTCCCTTCTAGCCGGGCACGAGCAAAAAACGCCGTTTCGATCACGCGTTCACCACGTGTGTGCTGGGTGGCCTGCGGGATGGCGCGAACGATATCTTCAAATCCGCGGATCGTAGACTCGACCGAGCCACGTAATTCGGCGATCTCGTATTCGTCTTTGATCAGCCGCATCTCCGATAGGAATTCGGCCAATTCAGCATCTCGTGCATCAGATTCTTCCAGATCCGCTTTTGCATGAATGCGTGCCGTATCGACCATCGCGTCCATGTTCTGATCGGCGTTGCGTACCAACCGAATTCGCGTGCCGCTATCGCCGGCGGTGTCAGCGGTAACGGCCTGGTCCAACGCGTTAAGATCTTGGGTCTGAATCCCGGTGCGCTGGTGTAGCTCTTTGAGAGTTGGCAGCGGCCCCACCCAGAACTCTCCAGTTTTGGTATTAGCGTAGAACTCTTCGGAGTCTCGACCCGCCAACGGCCGGAAGTACAACGTGGCCTGGTGGTTGCTGCCGTGATCGCCGGTACCTTCAGCAACCGGTTGCATTACCAATACCGCATCGGGCTCGTGATCAACGCCCAAGCCCGTCAAATGGGCAAAGGCCGAATGTGGGCGGAATCGGTAGTCGGTGTCATTGGAACGCACCTTGGGCGCTCCGGCTGGAATCACCAGGCGATCGGTAGGGAAGCGCTGAGATAACGTCACACGGCGTTGAGCAGCATATTCTGCGGCAGCATCTGGCTGATACTCAATGTCTTCAGCTTGCTTCCAGTGCGACCCCATGAATTCTTTAAAGGCGTCCGAGGAGGGCCGATGAGAGCGATTCTCGACGCGCTCCTCTAATGGCTGATCTTGGGCAGAAACGTGGTCAGATGGTTGAGTCATACTTGTTATCTTCCCATGATTGAAAACACTGTCTATGACCAGCACCGAAATTCGCGACAAGCGTGGTGTCACTAGTCACACTGTGAATGTCATGCCGTTGGGTGAATCTGCCCGAAAGAGGAAGGGGCTAGTAGAATGTCGACCTATGGCCTTCGACATGCACACTCATTCGGATTACTCGGATGGTACGACGTCGCCCGCGGAAGTTGTGGCCGCTGCGGCACGTACCGGTCTTAGCGGTCTCGCCATCACTGATCACGATACGACGGCCGGATGGGAACCGGCCGAAGAAGCCGCGGAAAAACACCAGATCGCACTGGTGCGCGGAATGGAACTCTCCACTGTCTCCCGTGACGGTATCTCTGTGCATGTTCTGTCGTATCTGCACGACCCCACAAATATCGACCTGCTGGCCGAGATCGCAAAGTCCAGAAACGCGCGGTATAAACGTGCCAAACGCATGGCTGAATTATTGGCCGAAGATTTCCCCATCACGTGGGATTTAGTCAAACAACAAACGACCGTGGAATCCACCATCGGGCGGCCACACTTAGCAGATGCACTAGTCCAGGTTGGGGCAGTGCCAAATCGCTCTGCCGCCTTCGACTCGATTCTGCGCGGTGGTTCCAAATACTATGTGCCGCACTACGCTCCGGATCCGGTGCTCGGCGTTGAACTCATCCGCGCAGCTGGGGGCGTGCCGATCTTTGCACACCCCAAAGCGAAAGTCCGCGGCCGCACCGTGAGCCAACGGTTGTTTTACGACATGCTGGACGCCGGGCTTGCCGGGGTGGAGGTCTATCACCGGGATAATTCCGGTAGCGGCAAAGAGTGGTTATTAGACTTTGCCAAAGAACACGATCTCATCGTAACGGGTTCATCCGATTATCACGGGGACGGAAAGCCTAACCGTTTAGGAGAACATGTCACCCCGCGTGAGACCGTGGAGGCCATTGAAGCCGAAGCGACCTCGGGCTATAAAGTGCTTTGGAACGGTAATTAGTCGCGTACGAGTTCCGAAATCACGAGCTCGGCCTCGGGTAGCCGTTTGGTCATGACCTCGATGGCTTGCGGGTTCTGATCGACGAGCACAAAGTTTCGTCCGAGTTCCTCAGCTGCTGCGCCCAGGGTGCCGGAGCCGGCGAAAAAGTCCAGCACCCAGTCACCGCGACGCGATGA
>JAJUIX010000009.1 GCA_029267455.1 Enteractinococcus sp.
GGCACGAACTTCAGAAGCGGCGCGGTTGCGATTATCCGTCAAGCATTCCACAAGTAATGCTGATCCTTCAGGGCCGCGCACTTCATACATAATCTCGTCGTAATCAATGACTTCGCCGGTCAGCCCTGCGCCACGTTTAATGGCACGCTCGATATTGTCGTTGGGTACCGATTGCTTTTTGGCTTTCGTGACCGCAACGTCTAATGCGGGGTTGCCATCAATATCAGCCCCTCCGGCACGAGCCGCTACTTCAATGGCCTTGATGTGGGTGGCATACATTTTGGCGCGCTTAGCATCTAACGCAGCTTTTTTATGTCGCGTTGTATGCCATTTTGAGTGACCTGCCACGGTATAGAACTCCTCTCCCGTTGAATGCAACGGGCGTTAGGGGTTAACTGATTGCCCCCATTATAGGCACTAGTGCGCTATTCAGCAGTTTTTGGGCCTGCGAGGCTTAATCGACGCTCAGAAGAAGTACTCAGCAAGAGATGTAACCAGGTCAGTACCGCAGACTCGAACCGGTCAGGATCTACGTTCCATTCCCGGGTATGACGAGCATCCCGAAAGCGGATCAAACTCACCAACTGTGGGTTTTTCCTTGCAAGCTGTGCTGACGGTCCAATCGGGACGAAATCATCATCCTCCGAGTGCAAGATGAGCACAGGATGTTTGAGATCGTGTGAGCGTGTGACCCAATCGAGGGAGCTCAAATCAACGGGTGTCGCTAAGCCGGTGATGGTTCTCCCCCAGGGCGATTCGATAAGCCAGCGTCCAAGCTTTCCTGCCGGATGTGGGAGTCGGTTGATTCTCGCTTGGTGCCGTAATACGTCGAGCCAATCAATCACTGGGCCGATCAGGACCAGGCCTCGAACATAGCGGGCCAACGCTGAGCGGTGCACAGTCTGCAGACTGACAGCTCCTCCCATGGAATAGCCTGCTAAAACAACCGACTTCGCGCCATTATTGAGAGCATAAAGAATTGCTGCTTCAACATCAGGCCATTCTGTGGCACCGAGGCCATAGCGTTTATCAGGGGCATCTGGCGCTTCCCCATCGTTTCGGTACGAGATAAGCAATCCGGGCATCCCCATGCGTTGGGCTATGCCCATCATGCGCAGCCCTTCGTTTCGTTTTGAACCACGCCCGTGTACGGTAATCATCCACGTTTCATGATGTGGTGTCTGGCGTGTGGGCGGAATAAACCAAGCCGGAGCTAGACCATCGTCAACTGGAATAAGTACGTCCTGGTAGGTGTAGCCAGCTTGTGCAGGACTAGGCCAAACAAATCCTGCCCAGCGGCCTCGACCAGCGGCGGCGAGGTCTCCGTGATACACCTCTTCCACCACCCGGGTGACCGTTTGATTTTTGAGGTTGAAGGAAACGATTTCGCCTATCCGAGCAATGCCTTCTCCAGAATGAAAGACCAAAGCATAACGTCCGCGCACCGTGGTTTGGTTGGTGATGCCCAATTCGACAAGATCCTGTCCTCTCGGACCCGCCCCAGGACGATATGCAACGACTCGGACATCTTCGGCTGGAGACGGTTCGGGAGTGACGACTGTACGGGCAAAGATGGAAGCTAGGGTGGGAATTGCAGCTAATGCTGTGCCGGCAATAGCTCCGGTTACCGCTCCAATGGCGGACCAGCGAATAGTACGTTTCGCCCCTCGATTTTGGGTGCGACGAAATGGTACGCGAACAAAGTTACTCAGGTTGTCATCACCCATATCTACATTCTTACTTGAATACACGAATTTCGCTAGCGTGTCGTCGAGTTTTACCTCATTGCGTATGGAGCTGTTTTGCAGTCAGGTAAATGTCTAGATCCTGACCGTGCTGGGCGATAGATTAGCAACATGACACACCACGCTCATCAATCCGATGCCGCAAGCCAACCACTTTCTCGCGAACAAGCTCAGGCGCTGTCAGAGCAACAGTGGCGCGAACGCCTCAGTCCTGAAGCATATCAAGTGCTGCGTCAAGCCGGTACGGAACGGCCATATACCGGCGAGTATTGGGATAGCGACGAGATCGGGACCTACTCCTGCCGCGCATGTGGCACAGAGCTGTTCTCTTCTTCGACGAAATTCGATGCCCGTTGCGGTTGGCCGTCGTTCTACGCTCCCACCGATAACGAGCGCATCACTTATGTCGAGGATCATTCTCTTGGCATGACGCGTGTGGAGGTGCGCTGCAGTAACTGTGATTCCCATCTCGGGCATGTCTTTGCCGGCGAAGGTTTCGATACCCCCACGGATCTTCGGTATTGTATAAATTCCTTGAGTTTAGATTTGACAAAACGCGAAGATTAATTTCTGGGTCTGGAATTTTCGGCGAGTCGTCACGAAATCCTTCAACTCCGGGTTTAACCTGGAGGTGTGAATCCCCACCAAGCTCATGCGCAAGCTTTGCACTCAGCGCCGCAGACGTTCCGGGTCGCATTGGACCAACTGCGGCAAGCCGACACGCGCGATGAAGTTGAGCTCGCTGAGGTGCCAGCGCCCGCCAAGCTAGCCCCTTACGCCGTTGCGATGTCCGCTGATGTCAACGGCAGAGATGGCGACGTCCTGGCTGTTGGGCGTTTTATTCTGTTGTATGACCCGCAGTATTCGCAGGTTTGGGATGGAAATTTTCGTATTGTTACATACATTCGGACCAGCCTCGAGTCAGACGTCGGTGAAGATCCACTGGTTTCCGAGGTAGCTTGGACTTGGATGGTTGAGGCCCTAGACGAGGCGTCCGCGACGTATCGACAGCCCGGGGGGACGGCAAGTCGGGTGCTCTCACAGAGCTTCGGAATGTTAGATCAGCAGGTGGAGACGATAGACTTAGAATTGCGTGCGTCGTGGACGCCCGCCGGTGATCATCTCAACAGACACCTGACCGCCTGGAGCGATATGGTGTGCACGTTCGCCGGACTACCGCCAAGTAGCGACGGTGTGATACCACTCAACCCAATACGAAGGAAGTAACGATTTCTAGCGCCCATCTCACCGCAGATGATTCAGAAGAATCACCTGCTGCAATGTCTGCATCTCAGTCTCCAGAGCAGGGTCCTGAACCGGTTCTCATAGAGGCTCCTGCAGGTGGGATCCCGCCAGTTATCGATACTGAAGCACAACTACACCACGCTGCCGAAAAGCTGCGGGCCGGCTCTGGGCCAGTTGCCGTTGATACAGAACGCGCTAGTGGGTATCGCTATGGTCAACGTGCTTTCTTAATCCAGCTTAAACGCGAAGGTGACACCATATGGCTGATAGATCCCGAAGCGCTTGACGATCTGCAGCCGATCCAAGACGCCCTGTCGGGAGTAGAGTGGATTCTCCATGCTGCCATTCAAGACCTCCCCTCCTTGGGTCAGGCTGGGTTATGGCCCGATCGGCTATTTGATACTGAACTTGCCGGACGCTTGCTTGGGTATCACCGTGTAAGTTTGTCGGCGCTTTTGGAGTATAAGCTCAATATCACGCTGGCAAAAGAGCACTCTGCAGCTGACTGGTCAATCCGTCCGTTATCCGAAGACATGCGGAACTATGCTGCACTCGATGTGGAGTTTCTCCATGAATTGCGCGAGGCGATGACGGCAGAGTTGGCCAGCGAACACAAACTCGAAATCGCCTATGAAGAATTCGACTCACTTCTCACCCGGCCACGCAAACCGCCCCGTAAGGATCCCTGGCGTAAAACCTCCGGTATACACGAAATTACCGATCGTAAGACCCTCGCCATTGTTCGCTCACTATGGACGACCCGTGAGAAGCTTGCGAAATCGCGAGATCTGCCCCCGGGCAAGCTGCTAAATGATCGAACACTCATAGCTGTGGCCAAGGCCAAACCACGGACCGTGCCACAACTTATGCAGATCCCGCGCATGCGCCGTAAAGCAGCCGCTCGGGATGCGCGACGGTGGCTTCAGGCAATACAAGACGGCATGAAAGCCGCGCAGGATCCAGATAAAGTTCCACCGATGCGCGTTAGTTCTCAGGCCCCTCCGGCCATTAAAGCCTGGCGAGAAAAGGATCCGCTGGCTGCCCGACGGCTTCAAACCTGCCGCAAGCGACTAGCTCGTCTTGCGAATGAGCAAAGCATTCCACTAGAAAATCTTTTACTCCCCGAGACGCTGCGCGAACTCTGTTGGCGACCCCCAGAACCGATTACTCCGGATTCGATTGAACGTCGACTCCGGGACCTTGGAGCGCGACCCTGGCAAGTGCAGGCAACATCTGCGATCATCACCGTCGCACTTCTAGATCCAGATCCACTAGATACGTAGTTCTCAGAATGTCAACGCCTCTATGGCTCATCACGAATGGTACTAACACGCTATGAGTTGCTGTCAAAATAAGCCCTCCCGTCGGACGTTTCTTGCCGCAGGTGGTTTCACCACTGCAGCGATCACGCTGGCGGCCTGCACCTCAGAACCTGAACAAGACGAGTTCTCGGACGGCGAGATGACCCCCGCATTGGCGCTTGATGAATTGCCAGTCGGCGAGTCCGTCCAGATGGCGGTCGGGGCCAACCAGATCCTTATGTATCGGGAAAATGCAGAAACGGTACATGCCTATTCGGCCGTGTGCACGCATCAGGGTTGTATCGTTGGTGTAGGCGAAAACGAGCCCACGGCTCCATTTGTTTGCCCGTGTCACGCTTCGAGCTTTGAAAAAGTTAGCGGCGCGGTGATCTCTGGGCCGGCATCGGCTCCCCTCACCCGTCATAAAACAACTATCACCGATGGCTGGGTACACGTCGAAGTAGAACCAGCAACATAGTTTGCTTCAGGTGCCGGGCGTGCGGTACTTCCCACGCCCCGGCCTTGGTCGTCCCATCGACTGTCGGTCAGCACCCTTGATCGTAGGATCCCAATCGGGTTCTGCAGCTTTCCTGCGCGGATAGTACCGCTTTATCCACCACCACCAGGCCAGCGAACCTATCCCTGGAAGAATCAGAATCGCGAACATCCACCACAACCGCTGCATCGGATGCACTGGGGCGCTGCTGAGATTCCAGAGCGACCACCCCATGAGCACCAGTAGGCCAATGGATGCTAGAGACAGAGAGATTTCCGCTACGGTGGTGATAATCTGCTGCTTTCTTTTGTGATGGGCGCGACGAGATCAGTACAAGGCGATATTAGCAGCCGGCGGGAAGATATCATCGAGCGCTGCAAGATCATTCGAGGTCAATTCGTGCTCGAGGGCAGCCGCATTTTGTTGGACTTGTTCCACGCGGGTAGCTCCTGCGATAACCGAGGCAATCGGAACCTGTGCTGCTAACCAACCAAAAGCCACCTCGACCTCAGTCATACCGCGTTCTGCGGCAAAAGCGGAATACCGGTCAAGCTGCTCCCAGTTTGCGTTACTGACCATATGTTGCCGGACATAGGATAGTCGAGCGCCCTTTGGTCCGCCCGCTGGATTGTACTTGCCAGTCAGTAAGCCATTATTCAGAGGAAAATACGGGAAGACGCCAAGCCCAAAGGCCCTTGCCGCTGGTAGCACTTCTAATTCGGCTCGGCGGTCCATGAGGTTGTAATGGTTCTGTGCTGAAATGAAACGTTCTGTGCCAATTTCTTTTGCCACATATTCAGCCTGAGCGATTTGCCATCCTGCTAAGTTTGAGTGCCCAATGTAGCGAACTTTGCCATCACGCACGAGTTGGTCCAAAGCGGCCAAAGTCTCCTCGATCGGTGTATGAGGATCTGGCGTGTGGTACTGCAAAAGATCGATGTAGTCGGTATTTAGCCGCCGCAACGACGATTCAACAGCGTTGAGGATGTAACGGCGTGAACCCCGTGCTCCGAAATCTGGTCCATTAGTGCCCCGCATGTCCATACCGAACTTAGTAGCAATAACGACTTCGTCGCGAACGGATTTCAGTGCCTGCCCTAGGTATTGCTCCGACAACCCGGGCTTTTTACCATAGGTATCGGCGGTATCGAAGAACGTGATGCCCGCATCTACTGCAGCGTGCACCACGCGAATGGCTGCGCTTGCTTCCTCGGTGGCTGAATGAGGTCGTCCCAGATTATTGCAACCAAACCCAATGGCGGAAACCACGAGACCAGAAGCTCCAACGCGACGAAACTCCACAACTAGTTCCTTTCTATTTTCATTCGGTCAGCGCGAAAATCAGTCTTCCGTAATGCTTCGTGAGCATATTTCTGCGCCTTGTGGAAATGCACCGTCAGAACGTCAAATGCAAAACTGGCCTTGGCTGATGCTACATCCCAGGCTTCGACGAGACCGAGACCACGCCACGCGAGCAGCGCGGTGTATTCCATCGCAAATTTTTCGGCATTGGTTCGTTCAACCCGAGTGGGTGCTAAGCCCTTATATTGAATGAACACCCTGCAACTTTCTTGATCTAAGTCGTTGATATCGACATAGTCGTCATGGGTGCTCTGCTCCGCAAAAGAGGCCAGCAACGCCTCCGCCTCGGAATGACTAGCCACATTTTCTACGGTAGTTGTTCCCGGCTCGCCGACTTTGCCGTGATGCAGGATAAACTCACCGGTGTCTTCTTCCCACCAGGCTTCGCGATAGCGGGTCGGGCGATTGGCGCCCTCGGGTGTATAGTACATCCGCAGTATGGTCACTGGGGTCCTTGATCTCTGGTCTTGAACTTGTCCGTCACGATACTACCCGTTGACCTTTGGGAGATCAGTGGTAGGAAGAACAATGGCCCGGCAGCCCTGATACGGGTTGCCGGGCCATCAATTCGTCAAGAATTATGACGTATCACCTACGGTGAGGCTTATTTATTTTTCTGTGCCATCTGGCGCAGGACGTACTGCAGAATACCACCGTTGCGGTAGTAGTCAGCTTCACCTGGGGTGTCGATACGAACTGTTGCGTCGAATTCGACCTTGGAACCATCTTCCTTGGTAGCCGTGACGTGAACAGTCTTAGGGGTGGTTCCGTTATTCATCTCGCTGATCCCGGAGATATCGAAGGTTTCGGTACCATCTAGGCCCAGAGAGTCAGCGGAGTCACCGGTTGGGAACTCAAGTGGTAGGACGCCCATACCGATCAGGTTTGAACGGTGGATACGTTCAAATGATTCGGTAATGACCGCTTTGACACCCAGGAGTGCTGTACCTTTTGCCGCCCAGTCACGTGAGGAACCGGAACCGTATTCCTTACCGCCGAGCACGACCAGGGGCGTGCCTTCTTTCTGGTAGTTCATCGCTGCGTCGTAGACGTAAGCCTGTGGGCCACCTTCTTGGGTGAAGTCGCGCGTGAAGCCACCTTCGACACCGTCCAGCATCTGGTTGCGGATGCGGATGTTAGCGAAGGTACCGCGGATCATGACTTCGTGGTTACCACGACGAGAGCCGTAGGAGTTGAAGTCTTTGCGCTGCACGCCGTGCTCAAGCAGGTACTTACCAGCTGGTGTATCTGACTTGAACGCACCTGCAGGTGAGATGTGGTCAGTGGTGACAGAGTCACCCAGCTTGAGCAGCACGCGAGCCCCTGAAACGTCCTCAACAGGTTCAGGCTGCAAGGTCATACCTTCGAAGTACGGCGGTTTGCGCACGTAGGTCGATTCGGGATCCCAGTCGAAGGTGCTACCTTCTGGTGTCTCCAGGCTCTGCCAGCGGTGGTCACCGTCGAAAATGGTGGAGTATTCTGCGGTGAACATGTCTGTATCGATGGATTCATCGATGATTTGCTGGACTTCGGTTGGGTCCGGCCAGATATCTGCCAGGAAGACGTCGTTGCCTTCAGAGTCCTGACCTAGAGGTTCTTTTTCGAAATCGAAGTCCATGGTTCCGGCCAGTGCATAGGCTACAACCAGTGGTGGCGAGGCCAGGTAGTTCATTTTCACATCAGGGTTGATGCGGCCTTCGAAGTTTCGGTTACCGGACAGCACCGAGGTGACTGCCAGGTCATTCTCGTTGACGACCTTGGAAATTTCTGGATGGAGTGGACCCGAGTTTCCAATACAGGTGGTGCAACCGTAACCGACAATGGAGAAGCCCAGCTCTTCCAGGTGTGGGATGAGCCCAGATTTCTCATAGTATTCAGTCACGACACGCGATCCTGGGGCCACGGAAGTTTTGACCCATGGTTTGGAGGTCAGACCCTTTTCGACGGCGTTGCGTGCCAGCACGGCTGCTGACATCATCACCGATGGGTTGGAAGTGTTAGTGCACGAGGTGATCGAGGCGATCGCGACTTTCCCGTGATCCAGTTCAAATTCGCTACCATTGTCCAAAGCAACTTGGGCTTTGCGGGATGGTCGACCTACGCCAGCTTCGTCGGTGTCGGCGAAGTCATGGATATCTTTTCGGAACTGACTCTTGGAATCATCCAAGACGATACGGTCCTGAGGACGACGTGGACCGGAGATCGACGGCACAACAGTCGACAAGTCCAATTCCATGTACTCGGAGTATTCAACTTCCTTGGAAGGGTCATGCCACAGGCCCTGTTCCTTAGTGTATGCCTCAACCAGGCGGATATTTTCTTCGGAACGGCCAGTGAGGCGCAGGTAGTCAAGCGTGACTTGGTCGATGGGGAACATTGCCGCAGTCGAGCCGAACTCGGGTGACATGTTCCCGATGGTCGCACGGTTGGCAAGTGGTACCGAGCTGACACCTTCGCCGTAGAATTCAACGAATTTTCCGACCACGCCGTGCTCGCGCAGCATCTCGGTGATGGTCAACACGACATCGGTTGCGGTTGCGCCCGCAGGGATTTCACCGGTGAGTTTGAACCCGACAACCCGTGGCACCAGCATGGACACTGGCTGGCCAAGCATAGCTGCTTCAGCTTCGATACCGCCAACGCCCCAGCCAAGCACACCGAGGCCGTTAACCATGGTGGTATGGGAGTCAGTACCTACACAGGTGTCTGGGTATGCGCGCAGCACACCGTCGACTTCACGAGTCATGACGGTGCGAGCCAGGTATTCGATGTTGACCTGGTGGACAATACCCATTCCGGGTGGCACGACTTTGAAATCGTCAAATGCGGTCTGGCCCCAGCGCAAGAACTGGTAACGCTCGCCGTTGCGTTCGTATTCAATTTCGACGTTGCGCTCAACGGCGTCTGGCGTGCCGAAGTGGTCAATCTGTACCGAGTGGTCAATGACCAACTCTGCTGGTGCAAGCGGGTTGACCTGTTCTGGGTCTCCCCCGAGGTCTACAATGGCCTCACGCATCGTGGCCAGGTCAACGACACACGGCACACCGGTGAAGTCCTGCATGAGGACGCGGGCCGGAGTGAATTGAATTTCCGTGCTGGGCTGAGCGGCTGGATCCCAGTTTGCGAGAGATTGAATCTGCTCTTTGGTGATATTTTCGCCGTCTTCGGTGCGTAGCAGGTTCTCGAGCAAAATTTTCAGCGAGTATGGAAGCTTCTCGGAACCTTCGACCTTGTCGAGTCGATATATTTCATATTCAGCGCCATCGACGTTCAAGACGTCTTTGGAGCCGAAGCTATCAACTGTAGTCACAGTGGACTCCTCTTTTCCCGCCCACCAAGGGCGTATCCATTGTCCGGTGTAAGCTGTGTCGCTCAACGCATGCAAGTGACACGTCAGGGCACTGCCGGTGCGAACCGCCCAGCCCGGTCACAGCATGCTTGGGCGGTGTGGCTTTTATTCTAACGCGCCTCACCCGCGCGCGCGTGTTTGTCTCAATGTCGCTGAAGGCCGAAAAGTGGTGACTGTCTCCATGTGATAAGTATCTGGAAACAAGTCGTAAATCGTGCTTTGTTCGATCTCCCAGCCGTGCTCGACAAGCCATTTTGTATCGCGGGCGAACGAGGCGGGGTCGCACGATACATACACGATCTTCTCAGCTGCTAACTGGTGGATTCTCGTGATGGCGGCTCTACCGGCCCCGGCGCGAGGCGGATCCAGAACCACGGCATCGATCTGACGACCCTCCAGTCCACCTTGCTCAATGGGTGCCTCGGGGCGCTGCAACCAGGAACCAATAATGCGGTCAGTCAGACCATTGATCACATAAGTATTTTTCTGATCGTGGAGATTCTTACGAGCATCGCGGGAGGCGCCGGGAGAGGCTTCGACGGAAAATACGGCTCCGTCGTCGCCCACAGCATCGGCAATAAAGCGAGAAAACAGGCCAGCTCCGGCATATAAGTCAGCCACAACGTGGCCTGGTTGAAGATCGAGCTCGTCCATGACGGCATTCACTAAGGTGGCCGGCGCGTCTCGGTGTACCTGCCAGAATCCGTCACCGGAAACACGGAACGTGTGCGTTCCATACTCCTGGGTCTCGACGATTTCGCGTAACCAGGTCCTACCCCGTAGGCGCACCATTTCAAGCGGGCCGAACTGCTTGGTGCGCAGTCCCACCACGACCGAAACCTTCGATGGCAGATGGATCATGCGTTTGCGCCACTGACCGATGTGTTGTTCAAGTTGTTTTTTGTTTGCGGCGACCGATTCCAGGGGGAAGATCACTACGAGTACTTCTTCGCCGTGGGCTGGTGTGGCGACTTCAACTCGACCTGCACCAGTGAAATCAATGTCCCAGAGCTGGAGCGCGTCTAACTGACGCACGCCAAGGGGAATATTACGAACAGGCACCACAGTGGCAGATCGGTGGACGTTCATTGCGAGCCGACCGGTAGAAGTCACCGAAAAAGCGTTGCGGGTTCGCCAATGCAATCCTGTGGGTTCATCTTCGGCGATCCCGACCACGGGCGCTTCTATGTTGAGCTGGCCAATACGGGTCATAGTGTCACGGAATACCTGAGCTTTGAGGCGTCGCTGGTGCTCAAGCGTAATGTGGCCGAATTCGGCACCCCCGACAGGGAAACGTCCCGATGCATGAGCGCGAATAGAATCAGCAAGTTTCCACTGGTGCGAGCGACGAAATTCCGAAGGACGGATAACCGAAACTGTATCTGCTCGCCAGAAACGGGCGTCCTCACCGCCTGCTGTTACTGCTGCGTTGACGATCTCACCGGGTATAGCATGCCGTACAAACACCACCCTGCCATCATGTCGAGCGACGCAATGCCCACCGTGAGCCATAGCACCAACTTCTAACGTTAGGATCTGGCCCGCATCTTTGTCGTGGGCAGCCAGATGCGCGGCAGTCTGTGAACCTGTGCTTGTCATTGATCGGCCTGCTTCAAGTTGTCTCGTGAGTGCTGTCGTATGGTGAACCTCGGCAAGCCGAATTTCACGCTGATCTCATGTATCAATATCCCTCTCAACCATAGTATCTCTTCAGCCTGTGTGATGTATCACCATGAAGTGACGCGTCACATTTTTGGTTTCACTTCAGGCTCACCTGCGGAATCATCATTTTCGGCTCCCGTGTCATTCTTTGTCATCTGTTCAGCTACAGAAGGGCGGGACACAAGCCACCCGAACCACAGGACCAGGGCATAAAGGGGCACACCCATTACTAAGCGTGCCGTCCCTAGTGCTACCACATCATTTGCCCAATACATTGGCAACTGTACGAAAAGTCTGGCTACAAAGACCACCACCATAAGCAAAGTGGCAATCTGATATTTTCGACGCCGAATAAGATTCTTCTGCCACCCAATACCTTCTCCTCGAATCCAGCCGTAGATGAGACCCATAATGGGCCACTTGAGGGCCATCGAGAGCGCAAATGCCGCACCATATGCGGCAGATATATAGAAGCCAATCACGTAATAACCGCGCGCATCATTTTGCATCAGGGCCACCGCGGCGGACACTGCGACCCCGAAGACCCCTGCTAATGCTTGAGTCAGCGGCTGCTTTTGTATAAGCCTGATGATGCTTGCAATCGCAGCTAGCCCCACGGCATAGATAGCGGAGACCAGAACGTCGGTGGTGATGATAAAGGTAACTAAAAATACCAGTGCTGGCAC
Organism: Enteractinococcus sp.; assembly: GCA_029267455.1. GTDB lineage: Bacteria > Actinomycetota > Actinomycetes > Actinomycetales > Micrococcaceae > Yaniella. The sequence goes on from JAJUIX010000009.1 coordinate 11,847, forward strand.
GGTAGCTTCTGCTATACCACGGACACCACCGACCGAACCTAAGAGGTCAAGTTGTCCATCGGTTGTGACCGCGGTGCGGCCCGCCAGGCTTTGAGCAACGTGTTTCATTTGCTCGTGATGTTGTTTTGGCTGTTCTTCGGCGTTGCGCACGGCGATACTCGATTCGGAATGACGTCTCGTAATGGTCTCCTGGCCAGTGCCTATTGCTTAGCGTCAGCTTGTTTAGCTTGTTGTCGTCGGCGAGCTGCCGCTTCACGCATCGCAGCGAGCACGTTTTCGGGCGGAGTAAGCTCTAACATTTGACGTGCCGGGAGGGGTCGGTCCCCGCGCTCAATAACGGTGTTTTTCAGAATGTCATATAAGAGCGCGGCATCGCTTTTATTTAATGCCGCCTTACCCATGAACATGGCGCGGATCATCCAGCGCGGGCCATCAATGCCAAGAAATCTGGCAACTCTTTCGCCTTTGCGTCCGTCTGGAAGTTTCGCTGGAATCCGAATGAGAAGTTCTTGACCAAACTCACCGTCTTCAAGGGTGACTTTTGCGCCTTTAGCGGTTTTGTTCTGGTCAAACATTTCCTGACGAATCTCATCCCATTGACCGCCCGAGCGTGGAGCAGCAAACGCCTGGATTTGCAGTGTCGATTTCTCATGCACGGCTGAGACAGCAAATACTTTTTGTTTCGCCTGTTCCTGCTCTAAGCGGTAAGACACATTTTTGCGTAACGGTACTTTGATGGCCCCTAGGTCCATGTAGCCCTTACTGAAATCCCGGGTCTCAACCTCGGAAATATCGAAAGGCCCGTCCGGACGGCTATCAGCGACGGGGGCTTCTTCGTCCTCCCGCAAGTGTTCAGGCAACACCACGGTTTCAGCTTGTACGTGTCTGTTGCGACCAAAAAGCATCGTAGAGCATTCTCCTTTAAGTTCACTATGACCGTATCGCAGATCAAGCCCCTGCGACAAAGCCTCCGGTGGAGCCAAAGCCAGCGTCTTGCCGAGCTGAGTCAGGCAACTCGTCGACTATCGTAAATTCCGCTTGATACACCGGTTGAATCACCAGTTGAGCAATACGTTCACCACGTTGCAGGTGTATCGTTTCCGCCGGATCGAGGTTGATCAGAGGAACTTTAATTTCGCCTCGATAGCCCGCA
>JAJUIX010000070.1 GCA_029267455.1 Enteractinococcus sp.
AGCAGGATTAGTCAACGCGGTGTTACGAAAAGTCAGCCAGCGCACACTAGAGGAGTGGTTGGACGAGCTGGCTCCCGGTGATTCTGATCAAGACTTATCCATTCGGTATTCCCACCCCGCGTGGATCCTGCGGGCCATCAAGCAATCTCTCGTGGCTAATGGCCGCGACCCCGCAGACTTTGATGCTGTGCTGGAAGCCAATAACGTAGCCCCAGAGCTCAACCTCATCGCTTTGCCCCAAATCGGTGATTTGGCTCCGGTACTGGAATATGGTGCTACAGCCTCACCACTGGCTCCAGATGCTGCCGTATTCGGTGGCGGCGATGCCGGCAGGATTCCCGGGGTCGCCGAAGGGACCGTTCGCGTCCAAGACATCGGCTCACAACTGACCGCACGTGCCCTCATAGGCGCCCGCGAGGTGGAAGCTGGTGAGGCCTGGTTGGACATGGCCGCCGGACCGGGGGGTAAAGCGGCTGTTTTAGCGGCCTTAGCTCAAATCCATGGCGCAACACTGCAAGCCAATGACGTTTCGGAGCACCGCACCAAGCTCGTAAAACAAGCGTTGCGAGTTGTGGATGAAGGCGTTTGGACTACCTCAGTTGCCGACGGTACGGCACTTGCAAAAGACCCTGAAAACGCTCAACGCTTCGATCGTATCTTGCTAGATGCGCCATGTACCGGCCTGGGTGCGTTACGTCGTCGGCCTGAGTCACGCTGGCGGCGCACTCCACAGGACCTTGCCACATTGACACAACTGCAAACACAACTATTGGATGCAGCCATTACGATGCTGAAACCCGGTGGCCTGTTGGCCTATGTCACGTGTTCGCCACATGTGGCAGAAACGATGCTGCAGGTCAACGACCTACGTAAACGTCACCCCGACGTCAAGTTGCTGGACTCAGCCTCGGCCATGCAACACGTCGCTATACAACACGACGGCGAATCGGCACTGACCCGCGAAACCATAACCGCCGGTGAAGCGGAAGCCAATACTGCCCAGCTGTGGCCAGATCTGCATCAAACCGATGCCATGTTCTTTGCCTTGCTCACTCATTAACCACTCGCACTTGTGTCCTCAAGGAGACGACCTGTGACCGATATTCACATCCATCCGTCTATTTTGTCCGCCGACTTCGCGCGCCTCGCCGATGAGATCGCTCGCGTGGATAATTCTGATGCCATCCACGTCGACGTCATGGACAACCATTTCGTCCCGAATCTGACCATGGGAGCCCCGGTGGTCAAAGCGATTCGAAAGGCTACCGACAAACCTCTGGATATCCACCTGATGATCGAAGACGCCGATCGCTGGGCGCCCGATTACGCCGACCTGGGAGCAGAGTCAGTGACCTTCCATGTCGAAGCATCCCGGGCACCCATTCGGTTAGCCCGAGAACTGCGCGCCCGTGGCGCCCGAGCCGCCATGGCTCTCAAACCAGCCACCCCCATCGAGCCGTACATGGACATGCTCACCGAATTAGACATGGTGCTCCTCATGACCGTTGAACCTGGATTTGGTGGCCAGTCTTTCCTGGATGTTGTGCTGCCAAAAATTCGACGCGCCCGACAAGCCATCGAAGATGCCGGGGTGCCTATCGCACTCCAAGTCGACGGGGGAGTCGCACCGGACACCATCGAGCGTGCAGCCGAAGCCGGTGCGAATGTGTTTGTAGCCGGATCAGCCGTATACTCTGCTGAGGATCCAGCCAAAGCCATCGACGATCTACGCGCCTTGGCACGCAACGCACAACACTAAGGGGACAACCATGCAGTGGCTCATTGATCTGTTCAATTGGACCATCCCAATTGCCGGTGGTGGGTTACTCATGCGTGAAGTCTTCGGCAACGTCTTCGGGCTTGCCTCAGCACTGGGTGGGATGCGACGCAAAGTCTGGGCCTGGCCGCTTGGCATCATCGGCAACGTCACACTGCTGACGGTCTTTCTTGGCAGTCTGTTTGGTGGCACAGATACTGCCAATCTGCTGGGCCAAGCGGGACGCCAGATCATGTTTATCGCCGTGTCCATCTATGGCTGGGTGCAGTGGAAGAAATCCAAGACCCAACGATCCAGCACGGGAGAACACACCGCCATCGTGCCCGAGTGGGCCTCCTGGCCGGTGCGGATCTGGCTCGTCGTCATCCTCGTTGGTGGGACCGTGCTCCTTACCCCGCTATTCCGCGCGCTGGGCTCATTTGAACCAGTTTGGGCCGATGCATGGACGTTTGTCGGTTCGCTGTTAGCCACCTACGGGATGGCAAAAGGCTGGGTCGAATTCTGGCTCATCTGGGTCATCGTCGACATCGTCGGAGTGCCACTGTTACTCTCTGCCGGATACTACGCTTCGGCATTTATGTACATGTTCTACGGAGTCTTCACTCTGATTGGATTCTTTGTCTGGGCCCGGGCACGCAACCGCGAAAAACCGGCGGTTGAGACCCTGATGCCGGATCCAACACTGCAAGAAATTCCAGGAAGTGCCCCAAAATCACCATAAATATTCGTCATCTAGTGCGCCCTTGTCGCCGGAGACACTTAGAAACAACTACGCTAGTACTGTGAAAACCTTCGAAGAACTCTTTGCCGAACTGACTGAAAAAGCGCGCACCCGCCCGGAAGGTTCCGGGACGGTACAACAACTCGATGCCGGGGTGCATGCAATCGGCAAGAAAGTTGTCGAAGAAGCTGCCGAAGTCTGGATGGCTGCACGGTACGAAACCAAGGACGAAACAGCTGAGGAAATTTCTCAACTGCTCTACCACCTCCAAGTCATGATGCTGGCCAAAGGTATCTCCTTGGACGACGTCTACAAATACCTCTAACTAGGAGAATCGAAGGCAAAATGTTGCGCATTGCTGTGCCCAACAAGGGCTCGTTGTCCGATGCAGCTCGGGAAACGCTAATCGAAGCTGGCTACCGGCAACGGCGAGATTCCAAAGAACTGGTGCTCGTAGACCCGGAAAACAGTGTCGAATTTTTCTACTTGCGACCGCGTGACATCGCCATCTACGTTGCAAAAGGCAGCCTGGACGCCGGGCTAACCGGCCGAGATCTTTTCCTCGACGCCCAAGTTGGGGATGCCGCTGAAGAACTCATGGGCCTGGGCTTTGCGCGTTCCACATTCCACTTCGCCGCACCAGCTGGCGCGTTCTCCTCGGTAGCAGAATTGGCCGGTAAGCGCATCGCGACCTCGTATGACGGCTTACTGTCGGCCTACTTAAAGTCATCAGAAATCGAGACCGATCGTATCGTCCACCTCGACGGAGCCGTCGAATCTTCGGTCAAACTCGGTGTCGCCGACGCCATCGCCGACGTGGTCGAAACGGGCTCCACCCTCAAAGCAGCCGGGATGGAAATCCTAGGCGAACCCATCCTGCGCTCCGAAGCCATCCTCATTGGCCAAACCGGCAAACATTCGCCGGCCTTAGATAAGCTGATCCAACGCTTACACGGGGTGCTGGTGGCCCGCGAGTACGTCATGGTGGACTACGACGTCCCACGCGAACACATGAATGCCGCTCTGAAAGTCACTCCGGGCCTTGAATCCCCAACGATCTCGCCGCTGGCCGACGACAATTGGGTCGCGGTACGTTCCATGGCAAAGAAAAAAGACATGAACCGCATCATGGACGAGCTCTATGAAATGGGCGCCAAAGCTATCCTGGCCTCAGCAATCCACGCAATCCGCCTATAACAACTATTCATCGCGAGGAATATTATGAGCACTGCAATTCGCGTCATCCCGTGCCTGGATGTCAACAACGGCCGAGTCGTCAAAGGCGTCAATTTCGAAAACCTCCGCGACGCCGGAGACCCTGTTGAACTCGCTCATCGCTACAACGCCGCCGGTGCCGACGAACTCACCTTCCTCGACGTCACCGCCACGACCGAAAACCGTGACACCACCTACGAGCTCGTCAATAGCACGGCCAAACAAGCCTTTATCCCCTTGACCGTCGGTGGTGGGATACGCAGCGTTGACCACGTTGAACAACTATTGCGCAACGGGGCTGACAAGGTATCGGTCAGTTCGGCCGCAGTCACCAATCCTGAGCTGATTAACGAGATCGCTCAGCGGTGGGGCGCCCAGGTGCTGGTCTTGTCACTCGACGCCCGATCAAACGCTGAGATGCCATCCGGGTACGAAGTCATGATCAAAGGTGGGCAAGAAGGAACCGGCAAAGACGCTGTTGCATGGGTCAAAGAGGCCGAGGAACGCGGTGTCGGTGAAATTCTGATCAATTCGATTGATGCTGACGGCACTCGTGACGGTTTCGATCTGGACATGATCCGTGCCATCCGTGCAGCCGTTGGCGTGCCACTCATCGCTTCCGGGGGAGCGGGCGAACCCGCTCACTTCCCACCTGCTATCGAAGCCGGAGCAGATGCCGTACTGGCTGCCTCGCTGTTCCACTACGGCCCCGATGACATGATCAAGCAGGTCAAAGACGCTATCGAAGCGGCCGGGTATCCGGTACGCCGTTAGGCAGCGGACGCCCGTTACGGGCGGTCAATCAACACTAAAGCGTGGTCCGGTCGGCCTAGAGCGTGCAATACAAGCTCACCGGCTGGGCCCGTCACAAATGTCTGAGCAGTACCCCGTTTCGCGACAATCCGCTCACCATTGGTCCGGATCAGTACGTATCCGGTCTTCGCGTTAGCGTAATATTTTCGAGCGTGCTCACGCAGTTGCTCAAACAGGGCATCCGCATAATCGTCGGTAAGTTTTCGAGGAGCCCAGCGAGTCTGTGCACGACGAATATCCTCGGTATGCACAAAGAAATGCAGTAACAAACTCTCTGTCTCTTGGCGCCGCGGAGTGACAGCGCTACGTAGCCGCGATAACCAGGATTTCCGAGCAGGAGCCGGTGGTTCTTCGGGACCGTCAGCAATACGTCGGACGAGGTTATAAAAAGCTTTGCGTGAAGACGATTCGTTGCCGAGCTGTTCAATAACGCTATTCAACGTTGCCTGACTATCAGCCGATCCACGTGAGGTGACATGATGCGGGTTTTCTCGTAGATATACTGCGGCCGCCAGGTGTTGGGTCTGCCAATGTTCTACTAGCGTCGGCTCATTTGGGCCAGCAGCGTACAATGCCGCTACGAGGGCAGCACGAGAAGCAGCAACGAAGTCATCGCCGTCATAAGAAGTAGAGCCCGCAGATATGTTTGTCACATATGTGAAATTATCACGTGTTGATCAGTGGCGACAGGAGACAAGCCGCTCTAGACTAGATCCATCATGAACATTTCCGAAGTTTCGCCGCCCGAATCCGATCTTGACCCAGAGATCGCAGCTCGGTTGAAACGTAATAGCGATGGATTAGTCCCAGCCATTGTGCAAGACGTCGACACCCGTGAAGTCCTCATGCTGGGGTATATGAACGACCAGGCGCTCCATATGACCTTGACCACAGGTCGAGCGTGGTATTGGTCGCGTTCCCGAGGCGACTACTGGCGTAAGGGTGACACCTCGGGGAATACCCAGGATGTCGTTGACGTCGCGCTGGACTGCGACAACGACACCATTCTCGTCACCGTGCGCCAGCATGGCCCCGCTTGCCATACCGGCACTCGAACCTGCTTTACCGGACGGGAACTGACCGTGACCGGTACTGAAACGTCTCCCAACCCGATGAAAGGCCCCGATGCGTGATATTGGCCCTGTGTTCCCTACCCGAGAAACGTTTCGCGAACTCGCCGCCGCAGATCACAAGGTCATTCCGGTCACCACGACGCTCCTTCCCGATGCTTTGACGCCGGTGGGGATATATCGCCGACTCGCCAACGATGCCCCCGGTACTTTCCTGTTGGAATCGGCTGGGCAAGACGGCAATTGGTCGCGCTACTCATTTATTGGGGCCGGCACCGCAGCGACGCTGACTGAAAGAGACGGGCAAGCGTTATGGCAAGGCCGCGTCCCAGCAGGAGTGCCCTCGACCGGTACACCGTTAGAAGTCCTCGAAGCTGCCCTGAAGTTCCTTGCAACAGATGTGCGCGCCGAGATTGCCGACGACCTGCCCTATCTGGTTTCCGGGTTCGTCGGGTTTTTGGGCTGGGATACCGTCCGCGCCTGGGTTGAACTCGGGGAGGGCCCCGAAGACGACTTGAACCTGCCGTCCATGGCCATGAACCTGGTCACCGACCTCGCCATCCATGATGCCTTCGACGGCACGGTCACCCTGGTGGCGAATGCGATCAACTTCGACGGAGAAGCAACGGGGGTGGATGCCGCCTATGATCGTGCGGTAGCTCGTTTGCAAGATATGACGCAACGGCTCGTGGAGCCGGTTGCCGATCCGGTTTCGGTGGCACCGGCGGGCTGGTTGGATCGTGACTTCTCTCAGGACATCGAACACTCGTGGCCCGAGTCTGAGTTTCTCAGCGCGGTGCGCAAAACCCAGCAATCCATCCGCGACGGGGAAGTCTCACAGTTAGTCATCTCACGACGGTTCACCACCGCCACGACAGCCAGCGCGTTCGATACCTACCGGGTGCTGCGGGCAATCAACCCCAGCCCGTACATGTTCCTGTACACCTTTGAATACCCAGACCGTGAAGGGGTCTACCACCTGGTAGGGGCGTCTCCAGAAACCCTCGTGTCCGTTAAAGATCAGCGGGTGCTCACCCACCCGATCGGCGGATCAAAACCGAAAGATCCTGACCGGAGCGTTCGCGCCATCGGTGAAGAGTTGCTGGCCGATCCAAAGGAACGCGAAGAACATCAGCAGCTGGTCGACCTGGCGAAGTCTGAACTCTCGGGCGTTTGTGCGCCGGGAACG
>JAJUIX010000123.1 GCA_029267455.1 Enteractinococcus sp.
CTCAAACACTACCGGGTGCTGATGCTGGACCAGCGCGGCACCGGCTTATCATCGCCGATTAACCGACACACCCTGGTACAACGCGGCAGTCCGAGCGAGCAGGCCGCGTATCTGCAGTACTTTCGTGCCCGCGACATTGTGGCCGACGCCGAAGCGCTCCGCGTCGCACTCGGTTCAGAGCCGTGGGTAACGTTGGGGCAGTCTTTCGGCGGGTTTTGCACGCTGACCTATCTGTCCTTTGCGCCCGAAGGGCTGGCGGGTTCCATGATCACCGGAGGTATCCCACCCCTTGAAGGTCCCGCGGATCAGGTGTATCAGGCGACCTATCGACGCATGCGCGCCCGCAACCGCGAGTATTTCCGCCGCTTTCCGAAGGATTTCGAAATCCTGTCCGATATCTACCGTCGTGTGCGGCGCAACGACGTCGTGCTGCCCGATGGCTCTCCTCTGACGGTCGGACGGGTTCAGACCCTGGGAATGCTCTTGGGTGGGAATACTCGCATCGATACGCTGCACTATGTCCTGGAAGAGGCGTTCCTTCCCGACACCGATACACTATCGGATACGTTTCTTGCCGCCGTGTACCAGCAAGCCTCACGCGCCACCAACCCGCTGTATCTACTCCTCCACGAAGCGATTTACGCCCAACCCGGTGCCCAGCCCACCGACTGGGCGGCACAACGCGTTCTGGCTGACTTCCCCGATTTCAACCCCAAGAAGTCCGATACTCCCTTATTGACCGGGGAGATGTGTTTCGACTGGTACCTCCAACTTGATCCGACGTTGCAGCCGATGGCGCGTGCGGCCGAGCTTATCGCCTCCCATGACAACTGGGGTTATCTCTATGATCTCGACCAGTTGGCCGCCAACGAGGTTCCGGTCGCAGCATTGGTGTATACCGACGACGTATTCGTGGACCGGGACCTTTCCGTCGCTGCCGCCCGGCAGGTGGCCAATCTGCAGGTATGGGAATCAGCCCAGTGGCACCACGATGGCATCAACGAAGCCGGTGGCGAGATTTTCAAGCGGCTCCACGACATGATCCAACCGAGTGAAGATTCTGAGCCACCTGGTGCCTAGTTTCCACAGACACGCCGCGGCAGTCGGTGTGTAGAGGCGTTGTCCACACCTGTCGTTTCCGACCGGTAGCGCTGCTGCGATGTTCCTACACTGAGAACTACGCAATACAGCAGCAATCCGCACCGTGTCGGGAGGTGAAAACGATGGTCACGACGATCCCCAATACTGAAGAACTCATTCCGGACGAGGTGCTCAATGAGTTGTCGCTGGGTACCCTGCAAGCGTTACAGTTGCGCCTGGCACAGCGTCAGCACGAGAAGATACTGGAACCCACCGCATACGAAAACTTTGCTCGGCATAGCTTAGACACTGGTATCGACTGGGGCTCCCAATGGGCCGCTGCCCCGCCCGGCCCATCCGTCGCCCCCGATAGTTCGGACACCACCCAGGCCCAGTCGGTTGCTTCGAAGGGCAAGCATGCTGGACCGACGCCCTCGGCGCCAGACGATTACTACAATACGCTGCCCGGTATGATCGATAACCTGGTAACCGCACGGCGAGTACAGGATGCCACGATCGCCTCGTTGACAGGCATCGCCGACCGGGCATACGCCCTCGACCGCGACACGATGCTGGGGATACCCGCCGGCGTCAACATGTTCAAAACTGGCAAACGATGGCTGGCTCATCGGTTTCAGGTCGACTCACGTCAAATGGGTAAATTTTATGCTCGCGCGGAACTCATTACGGCCGAACACCCAACCATTGCCGGCATCGGTCGTGAACCACTACTCCCCCAAATGGCTGCAGCCTACGCAGCCGGAACCATCCCGTCGGAAAATATGGACCGGATGACGCACATCACCAATCAGTTATACGATTTCTATCAAGCGGTGGGGTTGAGCAAGGAAAATGCGACTGAGATTTTACAAACGATGGACCCGGTCTTCACCGAGGCTAGCCAACGTATGACCTCAGCACAATTAGCTGAGGAATCCACTAAATGGCTCCATCGGATTGCTCATATTGTGGACCCAGACGGGCCACCACCGGAAGAGCGGCTCACGAAAGTCAGCAACTCGCTACATACCCGCATCATAAACGGCAAATTACACATCAACATCGTCACCGATGTCGTCAACACGGAGCTCATCGAGGCTTTGATTCTGGCCGGATTGAACTATAAAGCGAACCAGAACACATTCCGTCAAAACTCTGCGGGGGACGACGGAGAAGAACCGAGCGATACTCAGGCCACCTCGCACGAAACCGACGTCATCAAAAACGATTCGGCTCAGGCCTCACCGCACGTTGCTGAGGAACCGGTTGATGATACCAAAAACATATTTACTGATACCGAGCTAGACGGTTCGACCCCAAACGATGATGCCCATTCTGCTGAAGAGCGGCTGGCGTTATTTCATCAACGCATGGATGATGCCATCAACGATCCCGAGACTTTTGTTGAGACCCCCGAAGGCGAGTCTGTGTCCCGGGATGAACTACGGGCATTGGACCCACGCAGCCGTGCAGAAAAGGCCCACGATGTCTTCATGACTATCCTCAAAGCCCAGGGGAAACGCTCCCCTGGTGCCGACGGGATGCCGGAATATAAACGTGCCCCCGCAATCTTATGGACCGTCATGGACTATGAAACCCTGCTACGAATGCAGCAGGACCGGCTCGAATCGAACTACGGCCTTGACTCTCGATACCAACGTCCGCCTGGGCTAGCAGGCCCCGGCTTTGGTCAACCGACCACGTTAGATCCGCTACAGGCGATTGTCGCAGAGCATGCCCCGCCAGGGACATCCGATCCGGAAACCATACTGGGCTCAGACCCACTGCTCAGCCCAGTATGGCAACAAGCTTCTAATGGTCAAGATCCACCCGACGGTCAGGACAGGGCGCGCTCCCCGGACGAAATACCACGTCGCGGTCACCGCTACGTGTCCCGTAGATTCCAGACCGGTTCAGTCTCTCCGGGCGCGGTGCTCCAGGATTTGTGTGATGCCAAGATCATTCCCGCGATCTTCAATCAGGCCGGAGTACCTTTATTCTTAGGTCGTGGTAAACGCCTATTCAGTGACGATCAGATTCTAGCCGCCGGGATGCTCGGCGGCTGCCGCGGCCCGGGCTGTCGCATCCCACCGGTATGGACGGAAGGTCACCACGGGATCTACTGGGCACAGAACGGCGGAACCAATACCACCAATCTCATCCTGTTATGCAACGCATGCCACACGAAGGTACATCAAGGCGTGTGGACACCGACCTGGAACAACGAAGGCGTTCTCTACTGGATACCGGCACCCTGGCTGGACCCCACACAGACCCCGATCCGAAACACTTACTGGGACCTCTAGGCCTAAGACTGATCCTTAGACTCTGAGGAGTCCGATCGTTTACCGTTGGTGTCTGGAGCGAGGACTGGTCCACTCGTGCTGACAATCTTCTGAGACGTCAGCGCCGGGATTCCACGGCGGTTCGCGTCTTCTAGCCTGGTCTCGTGAGCTGCTCGGATAATACCCGACCATTGATCTTTGTGCTCAATGAGTTCGTTGAGATACCGGTGTTCGACCTCTTCGGCGCGATGCGTCCAGTAGTCCATTTTTTCCGCTGCGGCTCGGCGGTCTTCTGCGGAGGCATCTTCTGGCAGATTGCTGTAACGGTGCGCGAATTTCTCCGCATTTTGAAGGGCCCGAAGTGCCTTGCCTCGTGGGCTGGTAAGTGACGCAATGATAGTCACGACGAGGATGCCGATAATGACAAGCAATGACGTTGCGGTGCTGGGTTCGTGGACTGGCACATCTTGCCCGTCGTAAATAAACGGTAGGTTATTCTGGCTCAGCGCATGCAGCATCAGCTTGATACCGATGAATCCCAGGATTGCGGCGAGGCCATAGCCCAGGTACACCAGACGGTCTAGCAGGCCATCGATGAGGAAGTACAACTGGCGGAGGCCCAACAGGGCAAACGCATTCGCGGTGAAGACGATGTAGGGTTCTTGGGTTAGCCCGAAAATCGCTGGGATCGAGTCAAGCGCGAAGATAAGATCGGTGGCTCCGATCGCGATCATCACCAGCAGCATCGGGGTGACAAGGCGCTTCCCGTCCACACGTGTTACGAGTTTATCGCCGTCGTAGTGTTCTGAAACCGGCAAAATCTTCCGTGCGAAACGAACCAAGAAGTTATCGGCTTCAGATTCTGCCTCATCGGCTGATGAGAACTCTGATTTCAGCTGCTGTCCTGCCAGTAATAGCAGGAAGATGCCGAACAGATAGAACGCATCTGACCACCACTCGAGGATGGCAGCACCTAAGAGAATAAAGATTGTGCGGCTGATCAGTGCAAATGTAATACCGAACAGGAGCACCTTCTGTTGGAACTGTCGCGGCACGCTGAAACTGGTCATGATGATCATGAACACAAATAGGTTGTCAACTGACAGTGCCTTTTCGGTGATGAAACCGGCGTAGTATTCAACCGCCGAGTCGGTGTCCCCACCGATTAAGAACACCAGCCCGAAGGCCAGCGCCAGCCCAACGTAAATGGCGGACCAGATGGCCGCTTCCTTGAGGGTGGGTGTGTGAGCTTTTCGAACGTGGAAAAAGTAATCGAATAACACGAGGGCGATGATCACAGCGATTGTGACAGCCCAAGTAAACCCGGTAATCTCCATGAAGGGAGTCCTTCCTAGTTTTTAGGTAGCTTCGAGTCCACAAGTCTCTCCCCCGACGTAGATACGGGGTCCGTACCCGGCCGAACAACTCTGTTCGACGTGTTGACGTGTACGGAGCTTCTGGGATACTCCCTTGTGCTGCACAGACTATACCAGCATAACCTGGATATTAAAGGTTTTCCGCGAGAATTATCACCCGACACGTTATGCGTGACCGGCGCGTTGCATATC
>JAJUIX010000117.1 GCA_029267455.1 Enteractinococcus sp.
AGCGCCCCGTTGGCCACGGTGAAGTAAAAGTTGTCGGCACCTTCGACGATGCCTTCCTCACACGCGGTCAACGAGAGTGCAGCGGCGGTAGCAACCGCAGCGATCTTGGCAAAGCGAGAAAAGAGTTTTGATTTCATGTTGGGCCTTCCTAACTTTGCACCAAACTGGGCAGGAACAGAATGATGTCTGGAACGAAGAAGAATATGGCGATCAGGATCAGATCGAGCACGAAGAACGGCATGATGCCACGGAAAACGGTTTCAGACCGAATGCCGGTGGTGCCCGCGACGACGAAGGCATTAATGCCAACCGGCGGGGTGACCATACCGATTTCGATGAACTTGACGATCAAAATACCCAGCCAGATCGGATCGAATCCGAATTCTAGCGCGACCGGCAGCAGCAGCGGGACGGAAATCATGAGCAACGACAGTGATTCCAACACCATGCCCAGCGGGATCAAGCTCAGCAACAGCACAAGCATGACCATCTGTGGTGCCATATTCCAGGACAGTACGGCCTCGGTGATCTTATTTGGTACCTGAGCGGCAATAAAGAATGACGACAGGATTGCCGAACCGATCACAATGAAGAACACCATCGCCGTTGTTGACGCGGTGTTCTGCAGCGCCTGGGTGATACCGTGCCAGATCCCTTTGGCGCCTTCTTTACGCAGTTCAAACAGCAGGATGATCACGGCGGCGATCGCACCGAAGGCAGCGGATTCGGTCGCGGTGAAGATGCCCGAGTACATACCGCCCAGTACAATCAGGAACAAAATCGCGATGTACACCAGACCGCGCCAGGGCAGTTGACCCAGCGGAGTCTTTTCGCGTTGTTCAGCATTGAGCTCGGTGGCCTGGTCCAAGGCATCTTTGACGCTGTCTGCCTCGGTGACCACCTTGCCCTGGCGATTCATCCGCCAGCCGGCAAACATGATCCACAGAGCATAGGCGATGGCCGACAGAATACCCGGTACGATACCGGCAGCCAGCATTTCGGCGACAGATACTTGCGCCAGAATCGCATACAGCACCAGGAATGTTGACGGCGGGATCATGGATCCCAACGTGCCGGCTACCGCAACCAGTGCGGTGGCCATGGAGGCGGGGTAGCCCGCGGCGCGCATTTCGTTCACGGAGAGTCGGGCCATCGTGGCAGCAGTCCCGATGGAAGAACCAGAGACTGCCGAGAAGCCGGCTGAAGCTGCCACGGTGGCAATACCGAGCCCGCCGGGGAAGCGGCCCAGGACCCGGTCGGCAATCTTGAATACATAGTCGGCGACGTTGGCTCGAACCGCGAACATGCCCATCAGGATGAACATCGGAATGATGGTCAGTGAAAAGGTCGCGGTTTCGGAAAAGGGTTCTGCACCCAGCACGTTGGTGGTGTGGTTAATTCCGCGCAGAGCCACCAGGCCTAAAGCGCCGGAAAGACCAAGTGATACTGCAACCGGTACCCGCAACAGCAGCAGGACGAGCATCAGTACCAGAACAAGAACGATAACAGTATTGACGGTTATCATTGACGCTCTCCTTCTGCAGTAGTGGCGGTAGATTCGGTCGGCAGAGTCTCATCCGCCAGGGCGGCTTCGACTTCGTCGGCAAAGCCCATGGGACCTTTGTCGGTGAGGCTGCGGTACACATTGAACAGCGCAACCAAAAACAGTGAGATGAAACCGGTCGTGAGGACCCAGCGCATGGGATACATGGGCCACTGCACGAGGCCGAAGCGGATTTCCCCAAATTGCGTAGCTTCGATCGAGTTCAAAATATTGGCGTAGGACAGCCAGCCGGTATAGAAGGCGGTCAGGATCCACACAAAAATATTGGTGGCCTTCGCCAGTCGGGGGCCAAAACGGTCAGTCAGTAATGTGACAGCCACGTGCTCGCCGTTGACACCGGCCCATGCCAGTCCAAAAGCCACGGCCGTGACCATCGCAGTTTCTGCGATTTCGATCATGCCGCCCAGTGACGCCCCGGTGGTGTTGCGCACGAATACGTCGATCGTGATCGCAATGACCATCACCACGATGGCAGCCGCTGAAAGCACGGCAAGCGTACGGGCTATACCGCGAATCAGTTTTTCCATGATGAGTTTTCCTTAGTGCTCGAGGTCTTCGTGCGGCGCGATCAGAGTGGCTCAAATCTTGACGCACGATCTGTGGTGAGCTACTTCACAGCAAAGGTGAAGCCTGAAAAATCATATACGAAACTATTCAAGTGTGCAGGCGCGTCACGGCCAGTGGAGACCGGTTTTGCGTCGACCTGGCGCGAAAGTGCGCCAATTCACAGCCAGGTGATGGAATGCATCGTGGGCCGTGAGGTGTTCGGTAACCGGCGAGATCTGCGTCATGACGCGCTTACATTTGACCACCTTCTTCGGCGGTAATGGAAAAATCCAATTATTTCCCGGCTTTGTTTTCTTGAAGCTTAAGGTAGGGCTGTGACGCATCAGAGGCCTCAGGGGCACGAGGGTGGGGCTGATTTGGTAAACTCTGGTTGTAACTGTTCTCGGCCCCTAAACCTTGCGTGCTGCGGGTGCGAGAACCTTTCTATGTTGTGGGCCGGTGACACGCCGACCCCTTGGGAGAGATGAATTTATGCCAGCAATCGCAATCGTGGGTGCCCAGTGGGGCGACGAGGGCAAAGGCAAAGCAACAGACTTGCTCGGCGGTCGCGTCGACTACGTGGTCAAACCTAACGGCGGAAATAATGCCGGCCACACCGTCGTCGTCAACGGTGAAAAATTTGAACTCAAGCTGCTGCCAGCCGGAATCTTGTCCCCAGACGCCACATCCGTGATTGGTAATGGTGTGGTCATCAACCTCGAAGCGCTCTTCGAAGAAATTGATGGTCTCGAAGCTCGCGGACACGACACTTCGCACTTACGAGTCTCCGCTGATGCACACCTGGTCGCGCCCTACCACCAGACCCTCGATAAGGTCACCGAACGCTTTTTGGGTAAACGCGCCATTGGTACAACCGGCCGCGGTATTGGCCCGACCTACCAGGACAAAGTCGCTCGCTTAGGTATTCGGGTTCAGGACCTTTACGACGAATCGATTCTGCGCCAAAAAATCGAAGGTGCCCTGCGCCAGAAGAACGAGCTGCTGGTCAAGCTATACAACCGTCGTGCCTTTACCGTCGATGAGATCGTCGACTACTTCATGGTCTATGCCGACCGGTTGCGCCCCATGGTCGTCGATTCTGTGCGTCTACTCAACGAGGCGCTGGACGAAGGCAAAGTGGTGCTCATGGAAGGCGGGCAGGCCACCTTCCTCGACGTCGATCATGGCACCTACCCGTTTGTGACCTCCTCGAACCCCACTGCAGGCGGTGCCTCGGTTGGTGCTGGCATTGGCCCAACCCGGTTCACCCGCACGATCGGGATCGTCAAGGCGTACACCACACGCGTTGGAGCGGGTCCGTTCCCAACCGAACTCTTTGATGAGATGGGCGAACAACTGCGTACCACCGGCGGTGAGTTTGGTGTCAACACCGGCCGCCCACGCCGCACGGGTTGGTATGACGCCGTGATGGCCCGCCACGCTGCGATGATTAACGGTTTCACCGACTACTTCGTGACCAAACTCGATGTGCTGACCGGTATTGAGCAAATCCCGGTGTGTGTGGCCTACGAGGTCGATGGGGTCCGCCACGACGTCATGCCGATGACGCAAACCGAATTCCATCACGCCAAACCGATTTATGAATACTTCCCCGGTTGGGAAGAGGACATCTCCGGGGCCCGTACACTCGAGGATCTGCCAGAAAACGCACAACACTACATCGCCAAGCTTGAAGAGCTGGCCGGTGTGCGCATCTCCGGTGTGGGCGTGGGCCCGGGCCGCGATCAAGTCATCCAGGTCCGCGATCTCATTAACGAAGACTAACGCTATGCAATATGTATCCACCCGTGGCGGCATGCAGCCGTCGAATTTTTCCGACGTCCTGCTCGAAGGGCTCGCCCCAGATGGGGGACTGGTCGTACCCGAAACTATCCCGACCGTTGATCAGGACACCATTGAATCCTGGCGTGAGCTGACCTACGCGGAACTTGCCACCGAAGTGATCGGCCTGTACTGGACCGATATCCCACGCGAAGATCTCGCCGAGCTGTGCAAAGCAGCCTATGGCAAACAATTCAATGCCGACGACATTGTCCCGCTGACGCCTATCGACCAAATGACCGCGCTGGTTGACCTGTCGCAAGGACCAACACTGGCGTTCAAAGATATGGCCATGCAGTTTCTGGGTGAAGCGCTGCCCTATGTGCTCAAGCAGCGAGATCAGACACTGAACATTCTGGGAGCCACCTCCGGAGACACCGGCTCGGCCGCGGAATACGCGTTTCGTTCCAAACCCAATATCGGGGTGTTCATGTTGTCGCCCAAGGGCCGGATGTCCAAATTCCAGCGGGCCCAGATGTACACCCTGACCGATGAGAACGTACACAACATCGTTATCGACGGGGTATTCGACGACGCGCAGAACCTGGTCAAGGAGCTCAACGGCGACCTCGAGTTCAAAGCCGCCCATTCACTCGGGACCGTGAACTCGATCAACTTGGGACGACTGATCGCCCAGTGCGTGTACTATTTCTGGGCCTGGCTGCGCGTTACCACCGGGATACCGGCCGAGCAGCGCGCTGATTTCGAAGTGTCGTTCGCCGTGCCCTCCGGAAACTTCGGCAATATTTTCTCCGGGCAGCTGGCCCGCCAGATGGGCCTGCCCATTGACACCCTGGTGCTGGCAACCAATGAGAACAACGTGCTGGACGAGTTCTTCCGCTCGGGCAAATACGAACCACGCTCCGCAGCCAATACTTTGGCGACGTCGTCGCCGTCGATGGATATCTCCAAGGCCTCTAACTTGGAACGTTTCGTCTATCTAGTCTTAGACCAAGATCCGGAAAGACTAGCCGAGATCTGGCGCCAACTAGACGCGACCGGCACCCTGGATCTGTCCGAAGATCAGCCGCGCTTCTTAGAAGAGTTCGGGATGGTATCGGGGACCTCGACGCACGAGGACCGGGTCGCATCCATTCGTGCGGTGTATGAAAAATCCAAGGTCGTCATTGACCCTCACACCGCTGACGGGGTGACTGTTGCTCGTGGCTATCAGAAACCGAATCAGCCGATGTTGGTGTTAGAAACGGCCAAACCGGAGAAATTTGG
>JAJUIX010000246.1 GCA_029267455.1 Enteractinococcus sp.
GCCACCAGTTCAGGTTTGACTTTGACACTGAGGCGTGGGAAATCGTCTGCCGAGCCGTCTGACCATTTGACTTCGAGCTCTTTGAAGGGCTCGTAACCGCGCGTGTTTTTGACGTATTCTTTCACGGCGCGAATCGGGCCACCGACGGTACCGTTAATACCGTGCTCGGAAATGATGATCCGGCCCTTCAAGCCGAGACGTTTGCACAGCTCTTTTTGCCACAGCGCAACAGCCTGTGGTTCTTCGATGGGTGCGAAGTGGTAGTACAACGCGATTTTATTTTGAGGGTTCATCTCGAGAGTTCTCTTCACAACGGGTTGAGCGGTTTGGCTTAGGTAGTGGCTTTCTTAAGGGTTACAAGTTCGTGACACTTGTGCAATCTCGTGACCAGCGGCTGGGCTTAGAGCGAGACTGGGGCTATTCTAGGTGCATGGCTATCACTACTTCACTGACAGACGAACTTGCCACCGCGTGGTTGACCGGACGTGCGCGGATCCGGAATTATCATTTGACCACTCAGGGCAATATTCATGCTGCCCTGCGCACCCCAGAATCGAATCAAGCTGGCGAAGATATCTGGGAGTATGTGGTCACGAATGTTTCCGATGACGTGTTGAAGGCTGTCGCCGAAGAAATCATGAAACACCCGACCCGCCAGTTGATTGTAGCCGCTGATCTGCCCAAGAAAACTCAGCCAGCGGGTTCGGCTGCCAAGTACTTCGCGGATAAAACTGGCTTGCGTCCAATCGGTGTTGATGAACTGGTGATGGTCACCGATATGAGCCAGCAAGATGTTGAAGAACCCATCGTGCCGGAGCAATTTACCGCTGAGGTCACCCGCAATGATGGATGGTACCTGGTGGCGTTCCGTACCACCGGCGCTGCGGATGTGGGTCCCGACAAACTCGCCGCTCGCGGTCGTGTTGCAGTGGTCGATGATACGTATGCGGTTTTCGACCAGATTTGGACAGCACCGGATTTTCGTCGTCAGGGTCTTGGCTCATTAACGATGCGCTACCTCAGCTCGCTGGCATTAGAGGATGATGTAGAAACCGGTCTGCTCATCGCCGGGCTGGAGGGCCAAGCGCTCTACAGGTACTTGGGGTGGACTGCGATTGGTGATGTCGTCGTGCTGGGCCACCCAGATGTGGATCCCAAAGATCAGTGGGCGACTCAGACTTTCCAACCATAACGTCCAACGAGGGCCACAACGCTGCAGGCTACCTGGCGGAGCTTCTCGGTTATTCTCGTGTGCCAGACCAGTTGGTCCACACCCGAGTTTTGCCGGAACGCACCGCCAGGTTTGCTGTCTGGCCCTCCGAGGTCCCAGCAGCTTTTCGTGACGCGGTGGGCTCCACCGGCGTCCACGAACCCTTCGAACATCAGGTCGCTGCAGCACAAACCGCACTCGCCGGCCAGCATGTCGTCCTAGCCACCGGCACGGCGTCGGGGAAATCTTTGGGCTACCAAATGCCCGTTGCCACGGTTCTTGCTGACGGCAGTTCCACTGCTTTGTATTTGGCCCCAACCAAAGCTCTGGGGGCCGACCAGTTCGCCTCCTGGCAGTATCTTGCGGACCACGGCGTGACCTGGTTGCGCCCGAGCACCTACGACGGTGATACCGATCCGCAGGCCCGTACCTGGGCACGCGAACACGCCAACGTGCTGGTCACCAATCCGGATATGTTACACGTGGGCATTTTGCCGAACCACGGTGGGTGGGCCCAGTTTTTGCGGCAACTGAAATTCGTGATCATCGATGAAGCCCACACCTATCGAGGAGTCTTTGGATCCCATGTAGCCGTGGTGTTGACCCGGCTGCGTCGGATCTGTGCCCAACTGGGCAATACCGACCTGGTATGTATTGGGGCATCAGCGACCTCTGCGGACCCGGCAGCAAGTTTTTCGGCACTCATCGGGGCTCCTGCTGTCAGTGTGGAAGAGGATACATCCGGGCACGGTGAGGTCATTGTAGGGTTCTGGGAATCAGAATTTTCCCAAACCACCGGGGAACACGACGCGCCGCTACGTCGCTCCCTGGTTGCCACCGGTGCCGATATGCTGTCCGATTTAGCCGTGAACTCGGTGCGTTCCGTGGCGTTTATTCGTTCCCGGCGCGGCGCGGAAGCGATGGCACAAATGGTGAAACGGAACCTGGCCGAAGTTGATCCGTCCTTACCGGGCCGAGCGGCGGCCTACCGGGCAGGTTTGCTTCCCGAAGAACGCCGAGCAGTTGAAGACCAACTCAACAGCGGCAAGCTTTTGGCGGTTTCGACCACCCCCGCTTTGGAA
>JAJUIX010000065.1 GCA_029267455.1 Enteractinococcus sp.
CGCGAACTCTTTGCGCTTTTCTTCGGCAAAGAAGTCGACAAAGTCGCCGTGCGGACCGCAACCCATGGCTTGGCGCATGACGTCGTTTTGCTGCAGTTCGTTGGCTGCTTCCCACAGTGTGGCCGGCAGCGGATCATAGTCAGCAAGTTCTTTGCGGCTCAGGGTGTAGGTGTTGCGCTCTTCCATACATTCGCCTGGATCTAGCTCGCGCCGGATACCGTCGATACCTGCGGCCAGGATCGCTGCCGAGGCCAAGTGTGGGCTGGCGCCACCGTCAACACCGCGGTGTTCCACGCGCCCACCGTCGGGAATGCGCAGCATGGTGGTGCGGTTGTTGCCGCCATACATGACGTGGGTTGGCGTCCATGTCGAGCCGGAGGTCGGATGTGGCACACCGATCCGTTTATAGGCGTTGACGTTGGAGCCGATGAGGGCTTGCATGCCGCGAGCGTTTTTGAGCACACCGGCAATGAAGTGGTATGCGGTCTTGGAGAGGCCGAAGCGGTCGTTTTCGTCGTAGAAGATGTTGTTACCGTTTTCATCCCACAGACTGAAGTGGGTGTTCAGGCCGTTGCCGGTGTTGCCGGTGAATGGTTTACCCATGAACGTTGGGATGACGCCGTCGCCTTCTTGGTAGGCCACTGCGTGTGCCATGTAGTGAAGTATGATGAGGCGGTTAGCGGTGGTCATGGCATCTGAGTACTCAATGTTGATTTCGTACTGGCCATTGCCGTCTTCGGAGTCAATGGCGGGGTTACCCCAGCCCATCTCGTTGATGTAGCGGGATAGCTTGCTCAGGTATGGCCAGGAGCGTTCGATACCGTAGGCGTGGTAGCAAGGTTTGATGGAGGTATCCAACGAGTCGGCAATTTCGATGCTGCCGTCTTCTTTCTGACGCACGAGGAAGAACTCTGGCTCCATACCGGTCTTGAAAGTCCAGCCGAATTCTTCCTGGACTTCTTCCATGAGGCGTTTCAGAATGTTCTGCGGGGCGTAGGGCCACAGTTCGCCTTTGACGTGCGGGTAACTCATCAGCAACGCCATGTTGTGGCGCCACGGCAAACGGGTGTAGGTGCTGGGGTCTGGAATGTAGGCAATGTCGCCGTCGGAGGGTTCTTGCCAGAGGCCACCGGCTGCGAATCCGGCGAAAGCGGCCCCGTCGTCGAGGAGATCATCGAGGTATTCGGCTGGTGCCACCGATGCGTTGGGTTTGCCGTTCACCTCGGTGCCCATGGCCATAAAAAATTCGATGCCGTCTTTTTCGGCTTGTTCTTTCAGCTTCTCGCGTGAGTCGATCATGATTCTTTTCCTCTCTGAAGTGCAAGGGAGCACGACCCTATAAGGCCGTGAGTGTTCCTGTGCAGAATGTGGGTGACTCTTCGTGCTTGACGATTGAACTTGCTGTAAAACCGACCGTATAGCCCTCCAGGTTCTGAGATTTGGGCCGAGTTTTTCTTTGATATGAGGCTGCCGCCCGGGATATGACCCGGACGGCAGTTTGCTCGCGTTGCATTTATTAGGTCGGCTCACACAGGGTGTGCAAGACGGTTAGAACCCGCCGTTACGACCTGGAATCCAGTCGGTGCCAGCAAGTGGCAGACCGGTCATCGCTGCGGACTCGATGGTCAAAGCGACCAAATCTTCTGGTTCCAAGTGGGTTACGTGGGATTTACCGCACGCCCGTGCAAGCGTTTGGGCTTCAAGGGTGAGTACCTGCAGATAGTTGGCTAGGCGTTTACCTGCCTCGACAGGATCGAGGCGAGCCGCCAGTTCTGGGTCCTGGGTCGTGATGCCCGCTGGGTCATTACCGGCCTGGAAATCATCGTAGTAACCAGCGGCCGAACCGATCTTTTCGTATTCTTCAGCCCAGCGTGGGTCATTGTCTCCCAGGGCAATCAACGCAGCGGTACCAATCGCCACGGCGTCAGCACCGAGTGCAAGCGCTTTGGCGACGTCAGCTCCGGTTCGGATACCACCGGAGATGATGAGTTTGACTTTGCGGTGCACACCCATTTCTTTCAGTGCGCGAACCGCTGGCCCGATCGCGGCCAGGGTGGGGATCCCCACGTCTTCGATGAAGACTTCCTGAGTTGCCGCGGTTCCGCCCTGCATTCCATCGACTACGACGACGTCGGCGCCGGCTGCAACAGCCAGTTTGGTGTCGTAGTACGGACGCGATGCTGCGACTTTGACATGAATGGGTTTTTCCCAGTCGGTGATTTCACGCAGTTCCTGAATTTTGAGGGTCAGGTCATCCGGGCCCGTCCAGTCTGGGTGACGGCACGCAGAACGCTGGTCGATGCCCTGGGGCAGGGTACGCATTTCGGCAACGCGTTCTGAGATCTTTTGTCCCAGCAGCATGCCTGCACCGCCTGGTTTTGCGCCCTGGCTGACCACGACTTCGATCGCATCAGCTTTCCGTAAGTGGTCCGGGTTCATGCCGTAGCGCGATGGCAGCAGCTGGTAGACCAGCTTTGAGGAATGCCCGCGCTCTTCCTCGGTCATCCCACCGTCACCGGTGGTGGTTGAGGTGCCCATGGCAGATGCTCCACGACCCAGCGCTTCTTTCGCTTGTGCGGAGAGCGCACCGAAACTCATACCGGCGATGGTAATGGGAATATCAAGCTTCATGGGCTTGGAGGCGTTCATCTCCCCCAGGGTGACGTCGGTGTCGCAGCGTTCGCGATACCCCTCGAGAGGGTAACGGGAAATAGCTGATCCCAGGAACACCAGGTCGTCAAAGTGTGGGACGTCGCGTTTTGCGCCCCACCCTCGGATATCATAAATACCGGTTTCAGCGGCCTGCTGTATCGCTGCGATGGCAGCTCTGTTAAAAATTGCGGACTCGCGGAGCCCACGATCTTCAGGACTTCTCATTTACTCTCCAGTTAGAAGTTGTACAGGGTTCGTGCTGAACCGTAACGAGTGAAAGAGTCGACGTATGCTTCGTCGTTGGCTTCTTCTTCCATGCCGGCGTCTTTGAGTAGCTGCACGAGCTCTTCGCGGTGCTCTTCTCGCATCTCCTTACGGACGCAGTCGGCCCCCAGTGAGGCGACTTCGCCACGGATGTAGAGACGAGCTTCGAAAATTGAGTCTCCGATGTCTTCACCGGCATCACCACAGACGACGATGCGTCCGGCCTGGGCCATAAATGCGCTCTTGGAACCCATGTTGCCTTTGACGACGATGTCGCCGCCTTTGAGCGAGATTCCACATCGGGTAGAAGCATTGCCCTCAATGATTAACAGGCCACCGTGAGCGGTTGCGCCAGCCGATTGGGAAGCGTGACCCTTGATGTGGACGGTGCCAGACATCATGTTTTCGGCCACGCCCGGGCCGGCCATTCCATTGACCGTGACGGTGCCGTGCTGGTGCATACCTGCGCAGTAGTATCCAACATCGCCCTCAATCTCGACCTCAATGGGATCATTAATCCCGACTGCTACCGAGTGCTCGCCCCGAGGGTTGAGCACTTTGTAGTTGGTCGCGGTGGGGTTATGCAGCTCTTGATTGAGCTCGCGCACGGGCTTTTCTGCCAGATCAAATTCAACCGTGGTCTGTGTTAACGTTTCCATGTATACACTTTCTTAGGTCCTGGTTCGAAAATCTTTGCATCTTCAATCCCGGGCAAGTGGGCGATCGCCTGGAATTCAGAAGCCATCGCAACCCACTGCGGGTGTTCCGCAATGATGACCGGCTTGCACGCATACTCATCACGAACCACCGCAAAGCTATCTTCAGTGGTCACCAATAGGGTGTAGAAACCGTCAAAGGTCTCACTCAGGGCCTCGATGGCGGTGTGCAGGTCTTCGCCTTTTTCCTTCATCCGGTAGGCGATATAGCGGGCTGCTACTTCGGTGTCGTTTTCGGAGTTGAATTCGACGCCTTCATCTTGCAGCTCACGACGAATCGTCGCATGGTTGGCAAAGGAACCGTTGTGCACAATGGACAGACCGGTGCCGGCGGTGTACGGGTGAGCCCCTTCGGCATCGACTGCTGACTCAGTGGCCAGCCGGGTGTGGATAACACCCTGCCATCCAGTGGCATCTGCTAGACGGTAGGTTTCGCGAAGATCCAGTGGATTCCCCACGCCCTTATACACGACACTGTCATCGCCAGTACCAATGGAGATGGCTTCAGGGGCGACCTCGGCAACAACCTTGGACAGTTCTACACTTTTGACTTTCGCACGGACAAACGTCGTATCAGCGAAGTCTTCCGTTGTGACATCCGCGTCAGGAAGCTTTTCACTGACCAATTCCTTCAGATTCTCTGGCGCATTGAGCACCGATACGGACGAGTAATCTTCTGGCAGGCGCTCACGATCGCCATAGATCGCGACACCGGCAGAGTCCGGCCCACGAACCTCAATGCCTTCGACCATCGCATGCATGAGTGAACCTAGCTGCGGGACAAGGGATTCGTCACGCAGGTGGATTCCAGCAATTCCACACATGGATAGACCTCCTATTTTCTCATTTGTATTTACGTTTGTTCTGCCTAGGCAGGATCTGTTGCTCGCATCTCTTCGGCGGGGAATGCCTCGGCGTCGTCGAGCATCTTCGTCGGTTTCGGAAGCAACCGTAGGATCAGTCCCACGATGAAGCCCAGGACCAACGAGATGACAATCGTGCCGACCACCGCGATCGCTTGGCTACCCCCGGCGAAACCCAACACAATCGGTACGAGTCCACCAAGGATCCCTGGTACACCATGAAGGTTGTGGACCCCCATGGTGTCCCATACACCAGTCTTGTCCCGCAACCAACCGTCGAGGAACAAGAAGGACAGCGTTGATATCGCACCAGCGACCAGTCCGATAATCCACGACTGCAACGGTGTTGCCAGATCTACACTAGCCCCGATTGCCACGCCACCCGCAAGGATGGCGTAGGTGAATACCAAGGGGTCAATGGTGCGTTTCAGCACCCAAAGTATTAGGTACGTCGTCAGGATAGACCCCACCATAGCCAGGTATGTATTTGCCATACCCGGAATGATGTCTTCTGTTGGTAACAATGCTGTGACGAACGAAGGCCACAGCACCATCAGCAACATCGAAGCCAACCATACGAAGGATACAGAATGCACACTAGTGTCTGCGGGCTCCTCTAGGACCGCTTTATTCCGTAAGCCGAGAATGACGCCCCAACCCCAGTACGCGGCAACCATGTGCACCAGGATTGAGCCACCTGCATCGAGCACGCCGTCAAGGAATTGGAAAAGGAACCACTCGGCAACCATATAACACGGCACAAAGAGCACGCCGACGAGAATATAAGAGATCGTCGAGATATGGCCCAAAAATACTCCGATGGCAATCACCAGCGTGATCGCAGCGAAGGCACCACCGATAATCAGTTCGATGCTGAGGTCAGCCCCCAGTATTCCGGTCTGAGCCAGTAGGTAGAGGGGGAACGAAGTGGCAAATACTAACAGCGTCGCCAATGCGACACCCCACTCGTACCGTCGGATAAACATCATCAAGAAGGCAACAAGCATCAGCATGAAGAACACATCTTGACCGCGATGGAACTGGAACAGCTCCGCTGTTTGATCGTTCACAGCTGTTGCCACTGGTTGTAGGGCTGGCATGAATGATGAGAGCAAATTCATTGGGTCACATCCCCGGGGTTAGACCAAAGCGCAAGGTACCGGTTTACGGGAAGCGCAGGTAACGACTGATTTCGTGGCTGGTGACAATGTCGGTCATCTCGTGATACTCAGCGCGCTTGATGCGTGCGTAGTGATCTACGAAAGCTTCTGTCTTATCGGATGGTTCACCATATGGACCATCGATCGGCACCTGCCCGAAAGCTTCGCGGAGTACTTCATCTTGCGTGAGATAGTGCACCGATTCCATCAGCGAATGCGGCAGCATCTTAATCCCACGTCGGTCGATTTCCGCCCAAGGTGCGATGTAGAGGTCCATATCATTGGGTTCGCCCGGATCAAGTTTTCGCTCGATACCATCCAGACCTGCGGCCAGCGCGGCGGTAAAGCCTAAGTAGGGGCTTCCCGAGAAGTCAGGAGTGCGGTCTTCAATGGCGCCAGGACGCGCGACACGGAGCATCTGAGTGCGGTTGTTACCCCCGTAGGTCATAGCGACCGGAACCCAGGTACGGATAAGTTCCGTACCGGCTTTCAACCGCTTATATGAGTTCACCGTTGGAGCGACCATAGCCGTGTAGCCCCGTGCGTGATCGAGGATGCCCGCGGAGAACTGGTAACCCAGCTCGGATAGGTTCAAGCCGCGCGGATCATTTTCGTCCAAGAACAGGTTTTCGTCAGAGTCTTTGTCCCACAGGCTCATGGTGTAGTGGAAGCCGTTGCCGGTGTTGTCGGTAAATGGTTTCGGCATGAAGGTGGCAATCATGCCGTATTCTTCAGCCAGTGCGTCCACCATGTAACGGAAGAAGACCGCCCGATCAGCGGTTTCGAGGGCATCAGCAAAGGTCACGTTGACTTCGTACTGGCCGTTGCCGTCTTCGTGGTCAACCGCGTAGTTCTCCCAACCAAGTTCTGAAACATACTCGGACAGACGAGTCATCATCTCATAACGACGAGTGAGCGCTTTCACGTCGTAACACGGCCGTGGCCAGTTGTCGTAGCGGTCCGCCACCTGTAGTTGGCCGTCTTCATCGAAGTCGACAAGCATGAACTCGGCTTCGAAGCCGAGTTTAAAAACATAACCTTGCTCTTCGGCCTTTTTCATTTGGTTTTTCAAGATCGTGCGCGGGCAGTATGGCCACGGTTTACCTTCCACCGTGGCGTCACCGATGACGTGCGCAAGGCCTTTTTTCCAGGGCACAATACGGAAGGTGCGGGGGTCCGGAACAATTTCGATATCGGGGCTCTGGGGACCCTGACCGATTTGACCCGCCGCGAAACCCGCGAAACCTACACCTTCTGAGAAGAGGTCGTCGACTTGGCTTGCCGGTACGAGCTTGGCGCTGGATTTTCCTTGGATCTCGGTAAACGAGGCAAAGATAAATTCGATGTCATGTTCTTCGATCAGTCTTTTGACGTCTTCTACTGTTTCGGGTTGAGCCATGGACCGCTCCTTCGGTGAGGTATTGAACTCCAGTCACTCTTCATTCGGTAGCGAACGAAGAACCGTTTTTAGACAGGAATGCCTGAGGTGCACTCAGTGATGAAACG
>JAJUIX010000149.1 GCA_029267455.1 Enteractinococcus sp.
GCATTCGAGCCATCGAGAGTGACGACGGTCCAGTCGTCGTCAAGGGTCTTGGTAGCGATATCGCCTCGGACCAACATCGGTTCAATTGCAAGGACCATGCCGGCCTTAATGCGCGGTCCGCGCAAGCCGGACCGGTAGTTGAAGACGTCCGGTGCTTGGTGCATGGCCGAGCCGATCCCATGACCCACATAGTCTTCTAAAATACCCAGCGGTTCACCGTCTTGAGCGCGAACATAATCTTCGATTGCGTTGCCAATTTCACCAACATGTTTGGCCTGAGCAAACGCAGCAATACCGGCCCACATGGCGGCTTCGGTGATCTCGGAGAGCCGAACATCAGCGGGATCGACGTCCCCAACCAATACCGTCCGTGCTGAATCCGAATGCCAACCGTCTACGACTGCGCCGGCATCGACGGAAATGATATCGCCGTCCTGTAATACCCGGTCCCCGGGAATGCCGTGGACGACTTCATCATTGACCGAGGTGCAAATGGTTGCGGGAAAACCGTGGTAGCCCAAAAAGTTTGACGTCGCCCCGTGCTCGGCTAACACCTTGCGGAAGACTCGGTCAAGATCCTTGGTCGTCACACCGGGTTTCGCCGCCGCTACAACTTCGTCGAGTCCTTTATGCAAAATGAGTCCGGCCTTGTGCATTGTGGCCAATTGGGCGTTATTTTTGAGTTCGATGTGACGTGCCATGCGTTGTGTAGACCTCTGCAACCTGGTGGTCACGCCATTATTTATTTAAGGCAGCGACCGTGATGATGAACAATTTTCAAGGTTAGTGTGTTTGACTCCAGGTTGCCAAACACAGGCACCTGTGTTGTCGGGCAACGAAAAATCGACCCGGTTATCGGGTCGATTTTTCAGTGACAGAATCAAAAACTAGTCGTTCGTGCGGGGTTTAATAACCGGAAGGGTCCCGGTGCGCGCCCGAATATTGTAAATGGTTTGTAGCAAGCGTTCCGTGACGTCGTCGATGGCGCCGGTACCATCAACTCGACCAACAATGCCGCGATCTACGTAGGTTTCGATCAAATCTGCGGTTTCTTGATGGTAGAGCTCAAGACGGTGTTTGATGACCTCTTCGGTGTCATCGGAACGGCCTTCGGTTGCAGCACGTGCCAAGAGACGTTCGATGATTTCATCATCGGGTACTTCCAGCACGAGCACTGCAGTGAGGGCCTCGTTCTTTTCTTGCAGGATTTTGTCGAGCGCCTCGACCTGGCCTTGGGTGCGTGGATAGCCATCGAGGAGGAAACCGTTTGCCACATCAGACTGATTGAGACGGTCCGCGACCATCCTGTTCGTGACATCATCGGGCACAAAATCTCCGGCGTCAATGTAGCGCTTGGCTTCTTTGCCCAGCTCAGTGAGCTCTTTGACGTTGTAACGGAAGATGTCGCCGGTGGAAATCGCCGGGATGGCCATCTTATCGGCAATGCGCACAGCTTGGGTGCCTTTGCCTGACCCTGGAGGGCCCATGATGAGCAAACGTGTCATGTGTTGTCCTGTCCTTGATCGGGGTCGGGATTCTGGTCTCAGCTTAGCGGAGCAGGCCCTCGTAATGGCGCTGTTCCATTTGTGCGTCGATTTGTTTGATCGTGGTCAACGCTACACCAACCATAATCAGAATGGAGGTACCACCAAATGGGAAGTTTTGGTCGGCGCCGATGAGCACAAAGGCTATCAACGGCAGCATCGCAATCAATCCCAAATATAGGGCACCGACGAAGGTGACGCGAGAGATCACGTACTCGAGGTATTGCACGGTTGGGCGACCAGCGCGCACACCGGGGATGAATCCGCCTTGGCGCTTCATGTTATCCGACACATCTTGGGGATTGAAGGTAATCGTCACGTAGAAGTATGTGAAGAAGATCGTCATCAAAAAGAACGTGACCATATAGACGGGATGCGAGCCGGTGCCGAAATATTGCTGTAACCAGACGATCCAGCCGGCGGGCTCTGAGCCGTCCGTAGGCATGTTGAATTGGATAAGAATCTGCGGCAGCATCAAAATCGACGAAGCAAAGATCACCGGAATCACACCGGCCATATTGACCTTAATCGGAATATACGTCGTGGTGGATCCGACGGTGCGGCGACCAATCTGGCGCCGAGCATACTGCACCGGGATCCGACGCTGGGAGTCTTCCACGAAGACGATCAGCATCATCACGGCAATCCCGACGACCATGACTAACGCGAAGATGCGCCAGCCCTGGGTCTGCCAGATCGTGCCCAGTCCAGCTGGGAAGCCAGCGGCGATGGATACGAAAATCATCAGGGACATGCCGTTACCGATCCCGCGTTCGGTGATCTGTTCACCCATCCACATGATGACGATGGCGCCCATAGCCAGGGTCATCACAAGGATCAGAGTGGCCCAGATGCCGTCGTCGGTCAGCAAGGAGACATTACAGTTCAGCAGCGCTCCAGAGCGTGCCAGGGTGGCAATGGTTGTCGCGTTGAGCAGGGCGAGGCCAACGGTGAGGTACCGCGTGTACTGGGTCAGGCGGGCTTGACCTTCCGGGCCTTCTTTTTGGAGGCGCTCAAATGCGGGGATGACAACGCGCAACAGCTGGGTGATAATCGCAGCAGTGATATAGGGCATGATCCCCAGCGCGAAGATGGACACTTGTAGCAGTGCCCCACCGGAGAACATGTTGACGAAGGAGTATAGGCCGCCCGTGGTGTCACCTTGGGCAAGACACATTTGGACGTTGCCGTAGTCCACACTTGGCGCGGGAATGAAGACACCGATCCGATAAATGGTGATAACGCCCAAGGTAAATAGGATCTTGGTCCGCAGATCTGGGGTTTTGAACACCCTGGCTATCGTGCTGAACAAGTGTCCTCCTGACAGTAGTGCAAGACTGCACTTTCTTTGCGATCCGAGCGAGTGTGGATCTTGCGTTCACAGATGTACCTATTCTAGGCACGATCAGAATTCTAACGTTAAAACCTACGGCCCTCGACCTGTGACGAGACGCGTCAAAGTTCGAGGGCCACGTAGGAATACCGCTGTGCAACAGCACGGCAGTACTATGCAGTTTTGGTTGAGCCTCCGGCGGCAGCAATCTTTTCGACCGCTGATTTGGAGAAGGCATCTGCGGTGACATTGACGGCCACCGAGATTTCACCTGAACCTAGGACCTTGACCGGCTGGTTCTTGCGAACCAGACCCTTGGCCGCTAGGTCGGCAACGGTGACGTCGCCGCCTTCGGGGAAGGATTCGGTCAGTTTGTCTAGGTTGACAACCTGGTAGTTGATCTTGGCGGGGTTCTTGAAACCACGCAGTTTTGGAAGGCGCATGTGCAGTGGCAGCTGGCCACCTTCGAAACCTGCTGGCACCTTGTTGCGAGCATAGGTGCCCTTGGTACCGCGGGTTGCGGTCTTACCGCCCTTACCACCTTCACCACGACCGTAACGCAGTTTGCGTTTATTCGCGCCTTTTGCTGGGCGCAGGTTGTGAAGTTTCAGCGCGTCCTGTAGTTCTTCAGCCATTAGTCGACCTCCTCGACCTTTACCAAGTGGGACACGGCGTTGACCATGCCCACGGTGACGGCGTCGGCAGTGCGGGTAACGGACTTGCCGATACCTCTTAGGCCGAGCGACCGCAGGGTTTCAACATGCTGGGGCTTGCGTCCAATAGCCGAGCGCACCTGAGTGATCGTCAGGGTTGCATCCGATGGGGCAAGCTTCTTCGGGGTGTTTTCGAAGTTCGACATGCTTAGGCACCTGCCTTTTCTTCAGCGCGCTTTGCACGAGCTTCTGCAATCGTGCGCAGCATCGCTGGTGGAGCAACTTCATCGACTGGCAGTCCGCGACGTGCTGCGACCTCTTCTGGGCCTTCGAGCTTCCGCAGAGCATCGACGGTTGCGCGAACAATGTTGATGGCGTTCGCCGAGCCCATGGACTTCGACAGCACATCGTTAATGCCGGCAGCTTCGAGTACCGCACGCACTGGACCACCGGCGATAACACCGGTACCGGGCGATGCTGGACGCAACAGGACAACGCCTGCGGCATCTTCACCCTGGGACAGGTGCGGGATGGTGGTACCAACCAGTGGGACGCGGAAGAAGTTCTTCTTGGCTTCTTCTACACCCTTGGC
>JAJUIX010000032.1 GCA_029267455.1 Enteractinococcus sp.
ACGATCGAAAAAGATAATATTTTGGCGAATGTCCGCGAGGTTGGAGCGTACCTGGCCGATCAGTTGCGTGCCATGCCGAACGTGAAAGCGGTCCGCGCTTATGGATTATGGCAAGGCGTGGAATTAGATACCGACATGATTACCGGTCGGGGACAGAAGCTACCCGAGGCCGGTCTCGCTCCAGCGGTGGTGGCTAAAGCCTTAGATTACGGCTACATCATCAATGCCACGGATGCTTCCACACTGCGGTTAGCTCCGCCGTTAATCATCACCACAGACGAGGTGGATCCACTGCTGCAAGATCTGCCAAATATCATTGCGGAGACCGTCGCCGAAGCGAATTAAGCGGCCAGAATCTACAAGGAGCGACATGATGACTACTACACCACGCCATTTTCTGGTCGATACCGACCTCACCGCAGCCGAACAAGCCGAAGTTTTGGACCTGGCGGCGACTATGAAAACTCAGCGCTATGACTTTAAGCCGCTAGAAGGCCCCCAAACTGGGATCGTGATGTTCGATAAGACGTCGACGCGAACCAGAATCTCCTTTGCGGCGGGTCTTACTGAGCTGGGAGGCAATCCCCTCATTATCAACCCTGGGGAGTCCCAGATGGGACACAAAGAATCGATTTATGATTCGGCAAAAGTCTTTGAGCGCATGGTGGCGGTAGTCATTTGGCGTACCTATGCACAGTCGGGGATCGAAGAGTTAGCCCAGCATTCCGCGATCCCAGTCATAAATGCTCTGACTGACGACTATCACCCCTGCCAAGTATTAGCAGATCTGCAAACGGTCCGAGAAGCTAAGGGTACAACCCAGGGGCGTGTCTTGGCGTACCTCGGTGACGCGGCGAATAACATGGCGAATTCCTATCTCCTTGGAGGCGCCACCGCAGGCATGCACGTACGCATCGCAGGGCCAGAAGGTTACCTCCCTGATGCGCACGTAGTTGAGGCGGCGCAACAGCGTGCTGCTGAGACTGGCGGGTCTATCGTGATCACTACGGATCCTCAGGAAGCTCTCAGCGGGGCAGATGTCGTGGTAACCGATACCTGGATCTCGATGGGACAAGAAGATGAGACCGAGATGCGGTTGAAACTTTTCAAACAATATTCTGTGGACACCCCTGCCATGGCTGCTGCGGATAAAGACGCGATCTTTTTGCACTGTCTACCCGCCTATCGAGGCTATGAAGTGTCGTCAGAAGTCATTGATGGACCGCAGTCAAAAGTATTCGATGAGGCCGAGAACCGGTTACATGCCCAAAAGGCGCTTATTGCTTGGTTACTCTATGCCTCTGGTCTGGCAGAGATTCCATCGAACCTTGATCTGCCCCAGGCCGAAGCCTCACGTTCCAAAGTGCACTAGCATGACCACTCCGATGACCAAGGCAGCACGGCAACACGAGATCCGGACTGTTCTGAAGACCCAAAAGATTCGGTCCCAAGCCGAACTGGCAGAAGCGCTTGAAAAACGCGGGGTTTCAGTTACACAGGGCACACTGTCGAGAGACTTGGTAGATATCGGTGCCACTCGTATTCGCGATGAGACCGGACAAATGATTTACCACATCCCAGGTGAAGGCAGCGAGGGCGTTTTAGGTCACCCGGGGCAGACGTCCGAAACGGCTGGCGCTCGCCTCTCAACGTGGTGCAAAGAGCTGTTACTTTCAGCTGAGGGGTCAGCTAATATTGCGGTGCTTCGCACCCCGCCCGGTGCCGCCCAGTTCCTTGCCTCGGCCATTGATCAGGCTCGTCTCGAAACTGTGCTTGGGACCATCGCCGGTGATGATTCCATCATGGTCGTAACACGCGCCTCGGACGGCGGACCGGCGGTCGCCTCAGAATTCATTGGATTTGCGGAGCAAGATCCGCGTACTTAATCGGGACGAAATTCCATAAAAAATCGTTCGAAGCCTAAGGCTCCGAACGATTTTTCTTTTACATCACGGTAAGGCGTTAAAACGACCATTCCATTTCTGCGATTTCTTCTTCTGGCGGTGCCTCGAAGATTTCGACCTCATTGAGGTTACTGAACGCATGCGTTGCAGTACTGTCACCGGTAGAAGCATCTACCTGAACAAGCTCAGACGAGTCCTGGAGAAAATAAAATTCTACCGTTTCAGCGCCGGTATAGTGTTCAGATTCTCCGTTAGCCGTTGCGGGCACAACGTATTTGTACACGGCTTGGCCATCTAGCTCGGTCTCTTCGACTTCCACTGCATCGAGTTCTTCTTCAGACAGCCCTTCGATAAGTGAAAAGGTTGTATCGATAATGCCATCGAAATCTTCTGTATATTGGCTGAGATCTTCCTGCTCAGATTCAGGCACCTGTACCCATTTATCGTCTGTGTCTACATCCCCGAGGACCTCACGGAGCGATTCATCTTTAAGGTTCAGCTTTAAGAAGGCAGTGGACTCGTCTACAGCACGCACTTCTACGTCAGCCTGGGGCATGGAGAACAGAATGTTGTAATTGACCCGGTCGGTATGGCTAGAAAATTCACCTGATTCGAGTTCCTCGCCGTGTACGCCATCAGGATCAGCCACTGTATAGGTGAAGGACGTAGCTTCTTCCATTGATTGTCGAGCATTTCCAGCGATTTCGGTCAGTGCAGGCGCTCCGCCCCCACATGACGATAATGTCCACGCAGCCACAATGCCGAGTCCGGTTACCGAAAGCCAGCGTGCCGGACGGGTCATGGTGTTAGTCAAAATTCCTCCTAGATGGAGAACCTAGATTTTGAAGGATCTCCCGGATTCGAATAGATGTTAGTTGTCAGGGGACCGATCCGACTGCTCTTTCTCATAGGCGGTTAGAAATTCGCCCATTTTTTCCAAGCTCATTGCAGAGATAGTCGCGCGCGCCGATTGCGGACCAAGATCAGGATCTGCCCCAGCATCAAGGAGTTTGCGTGCGATCTCCTCATTCTGCATGAAGATGGCACACGTCAACGCCGATTGCCCCCGATTATTGAGAACGTTGACGTCGGCCTTCCGTTCAATAAGCGCATCAACTACAGCTGGTTGCTCTCTGTAGGCTGCCAAAATCAAAAAAGTATCACCGTTGTGATTTGTCAGATCTACTGGAATACCCTGATCAATAGCCGAAGAGAGCGCTACCACTTTACCGTCGCGAGCGTAGTCGAACAGCGAGTTGAGGAACTCAATTTGGTCGTCGGTGAGTTCTGGCTGATTTTCAGACTGGTTGTCGGTCATACAGGTAGTTTAGACAATTTCAAGCAGTCCCTCTTGCCGCAATACATTGGGGGATATCTGCAGTCATGTATGTGGGTTGCATCGCGCTGACCTGACAGGCAACCATGCGATGGTGTGCTCGTTGGTCCAGTGGATCGAGAGGTGCGAGGTTAACAGCTTTTCGTGGTGACGACAGTAGTAGGGCAAACGCCCAGATGGTTTCTTGGTAGTTTTGACTCAAAGACGAAACGCGTAAGAAGAGGTTGCAACTCATGGCTGATGCTCAATCACATGGCACGAACGAAGGCTCACTGTGGGGAGGTCGTTTTTCAGGCGGGCCGGCGGAATCGTTAGCTGCGCTGAGTAAGTCTACTGACTTTGATTGGCGTCTGGCCAGATACGATATCGCTGGTTCGCGAGCACACGCGCGAGTGTTGCACCGCTCCGGTTTATTGACCGATCAAGAGCTGTCCGACATGCTGGCGGCTCTTGACACACTTGAACAGGATGTTCTTGACGGAACTTACGTTGCGGCAGAATCAGATGAGGACGTACACGGGTCATTGGAACGTGGGCTCCTTGAACGTGCTGGTGAAGAACTCGGCGGCAAGCTTCGAGCCGGTCGTTCCCGAAATGACCAGATCGCGACCATGGGGCGCATGTTTCTTCGAGATCATGCACGGGAGATCTCTGCGCTACTCCTTGAAGTGATTGATGCGTTAATTGAGCAGGCCGAGCAACATCCTTACGCACCAATGCCAGGGCGTACTCACTTACAGCATGCACAACCCGTCTTATTGTCGCACCATCTGTTAGCACATGGCTGGGCTTTTCTTCGAGACCTTCAACGATTTATGGACTGGGATCGCCGCGCTGCCATTAGTCCCTACGGATCTGGCGCGCTCGCGGGCTCCTCATTGGGTCTTGATCCGGTAGCAGTCGCCACTGATCTCGGCTTTGAATCTGCCGTCTGGAACTCTATCGACGGGACCGCTTCGCGTGATGTCTTCGCTGAGTTCGCCTGGATAGCCTCGATGATTGGAATCAACCTCTCTCGGATTTCAGAAGAGATCATCTTCTGGGCCACAAAAGAGGTTAACTTCGTCACCCTCCACGACTCCTATTCCACGGGGTCCTCCATCATGCCGCAGAAGAAAAATCCGGACATTGCGGAACTAGCACGCGGAAAATCAGGTCGCCTCCTAGGTGATTTCACCGGACTGATGGCCACCTTAAAGGCACTTCCGTTGGCGTATAACCGTGATCTTCAAGAAGACAAAGAACCAGTTTTTGATGCCGCAGATACACTCGAATTATTGTTGCCAGCGGTGGCAGGGCAAATTGCGACGTTGAGGTTCAATACCGAACGGATGGCAGAGCTGGCGCCAGAAGGCTTCGCACTGGCCACTGATATTGCTGAGTGGTTAGTACGACAAGGTGTGCCATTCCGTGTCGCTCACGAACTGGCAGGTGAAGCTGTACAAGTTGCCGAAGCGCGTGGCGTAGAACTCTGGGATCTCACTGATGAAGAGTTTGCGAAGATCTCAAAGCATTTGACACCAGAAGTCCGGACTGTGCTTTCTACGGAAGGATCGTTGAATTCCCGTTCTTCTCAAGGTGGCACCGGGCCAGAAGCAGTAGAGCAACAGTTAGTAGAATTTAAGCGGCAATTGGCTGAAATCCGTGAGTTTGTCGCCACAAATCCTACCGGTCTTCGCTGAAACCCCGTTACACTAGAGGGTCGACGTTAGCCGAGTGCTAGCACGTTCTGCTAGCAGTAAAGGAGCCTTGGTGACTGACCAATATGGGTCAACCGAAACCACCTCGTGGTACCAACAGGAGCTGGCAGCTGAACGAGAGTACGTAGCCAAACTCTACGAACGCCTCGATGGGCTGCGCGACGAGAAGAAACGACAACTTGCTCGAGTCCAAGCCCAGGGGTTACAAGGTTCTATGCAAAACCAATCGGAACGGGACTCCTTTGCGACGCTTTACCAAGACCGCATCAACCAACTCAATGCTGTAGACGAACGCCTCGTCTTCGGTCGACTAGATACGACCGCTGACGTTACCCGTCATATTGGACGAATCGGATTGTCAGCCGAGGACCGCTCACGGTTACTCGTTGATTGGCGAGCACCTGAAGCTGCACCGTTCTATCAAGCCACTGCAGCTAACCCGCAGGGTGTTGCTCGGCGGCGTCACATTATGATGAGCGGGCGCACCGTAGAGGCCTTTGAGGATGACGTTCTTACCGCCTCTGATGATGAACACGCTTCCCGCGCCTTGTTGTCCGCGGTAAGTGCCCCGCGCACCGGTGTCATGGGCGACATTGTGGCAACCATCCAGCGCGAACAAGATGAAATCATTCGCGATGATATGCGTGGTGTATTGGTCGTGCAGGGCGGGCCCGGCACCGGTAAGACTGCGGTTGCGCTCCATCGCGCAGCCTATCTGTTGTACACCTATCGTGATCGATTAGCGAAAACCGGCGTTCTTCTGGTGGGCCCATCACAGGCCTTCATGAACTATATCGACCAGGTACTGCCGTCGTTAGGCGAAACCGGTGTCGTTATGAGCTCTATCGGAGATGTCTATCCGGGCATACAAGGGGTAGCAGAACCTGATCCTGCTGCTGCGGAACTGAAAGGACGGGCCCTCATGGCGGAGGTGATCGCCAACGCCGTGAGTTTGCGACAGCGTTCCATCCCGGAAACAACCTATGTCCATGTGGACGGAATTCGCTTACGTGTTCGTCCAGCACAAATCCGCCGTGCGATCGGGCACGCCAGGGCATCGGACCGTCCACATAACCAAGCTCGCGAAGTCTTCGTCGAACATATGGTTCGCACCTTATATGACCAGATGCGCGATATTGTCAGTCCCAAACGTGAAGACGGGCTTGTCAATAAAGCTGATCGTTCTTATCTACGACAGGAGATTCGCCAGTCCGTTGATGTGCGCCGTCTGTTGAATCTCTGTTGGATGCCCCTAACTCCAACCGGGCTGGTTGACCAGTTGCTATCGGATCCTAAATACCTGGTTGATGCTGCACCGATGCTGAGCGCTCAGGAAATCCTGACCTTGCTCCGCGAACCAGGTGCACCTTTCACAGAGGCCGACGTACCACTCATCGACGAAGCGGCAGTGCTACTAGGAGATATTGTTGCAAACAGTGCGCAATCGAATCAGCGAATGAAGCAGCGAAACCTCGATACCGCGGAAGCAGCCCTGGAAAATGTGCATTACACGCTGGAAGACATCGGCGTCGATGGGGTAGTAACCCCCGAAATGCTTGCTGCTGCGCAGGAACCAGATGCACCGTGGAAGTCTGTCGCAGACCGTGCCAGATCGGATCGCACCTGGACCTACGGACACATCATCGTCGATGAGGCTCAAGAGTTGAGCCATATGCAATGGCGGATGCTGTTCCGTCGATCACCGCTACGGTCTTTCACGATAGTCGGTGACCTTGCCCAGGCGTCTGGAACCGTTGCCAGCTCCGATTGGTCGTCTGTGCTACAACCCTTTGCTGGTGATAATTGGCGCTTATCGGAGTTAACCGTCAACTATCGAACGCCTGAATGCATTACTGAGGCCGCAGCGAAGGTTGCCACGAGCGCAGGGCGACCCGTGACAAAACCGCAGGCTCTTCGCCAAGGTGATTATGAGCCCCAACTGATCCGCACCACGCCCGCGCAACGCGATCAACAGTTACTGGATGCAGTAGAGCTTCAACTTGAACGGCTGCCGCTCGGGCTGATCGGGATCATTGCGCCCAACGAAGTCCATCAGGACATTCACCCAGTCCTTGAAAAATATTATCCGGGTCGGATTTGGACAGGTATCGGTCGTCGACGGGATCGAGATTTAGTCCTGGTTACTCCTCAGGAAGCTAAAGGTCTGGAATACGATGCAGTAGTGATCGTTGAACCGCAGCTGATCGTAGCAGCAGCGGAGGGTGCCGTCGGCGATCTTTATGTGGCTATGACACGAGCCACCCAAACTCTGACCTTGATCACCACCGCAACCGACCAGCAGTTACCCGTTGGACTGCACGACATATAGGTCAGGAACTTCCCTTTCCCCGAAAAGAAACTGGTAATTTGATCATCGTGAGTAACGAAGCGTTTTTGAGTCGACAAGCAAACGATCCTTCTTTCGAGAACATCTGGCAGGAATTGAAGTGGCGTGGCCTCGTGCACGTATCAACCGATGAGACCAGGCTCGAAGAAGCTCTTGCCGGGGACCCAATCAACTATTATTGCGGCTTCGACCCGACCGCACCGTCTTTACATCTTGGCCATCTAGTCCAGTTGCTTGTGCTGCGTCGACTTCAACTTGCTGGGCACCGGCCCATTGCTCTCGTTGGAGGAGCGACGGGTCTGATCGGTGACCCCCGAGAAACCAGTGAGCGAACGCTCAATACTCGCGAAACCGTCGAAGGTTGGGTTGAATCGCTCCGAGAACAAATTCAGCATTACTTATCTTTTGAAGGCGATAACGGCGCCACCATGGTAAATAACTTGGACTGGACCGGGGGCCTTTCTGCGCTCGACTTCCTTCGCGACATCGGTAAACATTTTCGCGTTGGCACCATGATTCGAAAAGAGATTGTGGCCTCACGTTTAGAATCTGACGAAGGAATCTCCTACACCGAATTTTCGTACCAGGTCCTTCAGGGTATGGACTTTATGGAGCTGTACCGACGGCATAACGTCACGCTACAGACCGGAGGTTCAGACCAATGGGGGAATCTCACCTCTGGCACTGAGCTTGTGCGGAAAGTTGACGGAGAACACGTGCACGCTTTTGGCACCCCGCTCATCACGAACGCTGATGGCACCAAATTCGGCAAATCCGAAGGCAACGCGATTTGGCTGAATCCCGAAATGTGTTCGCCCTATACGTTTTATCAATTTTGGATTAACACTGCTGATGCTGATGTTATCGACCGATTAAAAGTCTTTACCTTCCTCACGCGCGATGAGATCAGCGAATATGAACAAAAAGTTGCCAATGAACCTTTCCGCAGGGAGGCCCAACGTCGCCTTGCTTGGGAAGTCACGTCACTTGTACACGGAGAAGACCAAACCCAACGTGTCATCGACGCATCCGCTGCCTTGTTTGGTCGAGGGGAGCTCCACGAAATTGATGCAGCCACGTTAGAAGCCGCCGGTGCCGAACTTCCAACTGCTTCGCCCGGCACGCTGCCTGCAGATATGAGCATTGTTGATTTGTTGGTCGCGACGGGACTTGAATCGTCCAAATCGTCTGCCCGACGAACTGTTAACGATGGCGGCGCTTACCTGAACAACGTAAAAATTGAGGATCCGGAACAGCGGTTCGCCGCGAGTGACGCGCTCCATGGACAGTACTTCGTTGTGCGGCGTGGGCGAAAACACCTCGGTTTTATCGATCTTGAGGTAGCTCTAAACTGAGACTTACATCTCTTCCTCGCGTCTTTGGACAAATGAAAATATGAAAAGTAGCTGGAAATCGGCGGATTCATGCGGAACTGAACTGAAGTCTGCATCAGATCCGCCGATTTTGCGTTCTGTTCGGGGGTGTGTATAGTTATCTCTCGTGCTCAGGGCAGACCGGAGACGGAACGCGTTGAGACACCGAAGTTCTTTTTGAATAAATACATAAACGACCCACGTCAGGGCATAGTGGAAAACACTGTTCCGACTGCTCATTACTGCGAGTTGAAATGCAGGTGAACTTCGGTATATAGTGAAAATCCGAGCTCAAGAAATTGAGCGCGGAGCCCGAGTTGACAAACCCGAAAGCCAATGTGCTATGGTGTTGATTCGGTCCTGATGACAAATCATATAGATGATCGTCAGACCTATTATCGAGATTATCGGTCACCGTGTGAAGAGTACAGGTTCTATCAACCGACTCTTTGATGTGTGAGGGATATCTCTTCGATAAGATTTGACTCTTCCACTAAACGTTGTTTAGTGTTGTGGGTTGTTGTGCTGCGTGCTGGCTGGCTTTTGCTGGTTGGTGTGTGGTGTGGTTGTTTGAGAACTCAATAGTGTGCCAAGTTTGTTTGATGCCATTTTTTTGTAGATGGTTTGCCGCAGTCTG
>JAJUIX010000275.1 GCA_029267455.1 Enteractinococcus sp.
CGTGTTCGCGAACGCTCGGGTCGCCAGTCTGCACGGGCGACAAGACCAGCAAACCCAGGACGAGATCATGGGTGCTTTTGTCGCTGGCAAGATCGATATCCTCGTGGCCACCACGATCATTGAAGTCGGCGTTGATGTGCCCAATGCAACGGTCATGGCGATCCTCGACCCCGAATACTTTGGGCTGTCCACCCTGCATCAGCTTCGCGGTCGTGTCGGCCGTGGCGAAGCCCCAGCTCGATGTTTCTTAGCCACCCGGTTACCCGACGGGCACCCGTCGCTGGACCGGCTTGCGGTGATCGAAAAAACCGAAGACGGCTTCGAAATTGCCAAAGCCGACGTCGAACAGCGCGGCGAGGGCGACGTGTTGGGTGCCGCACAGCACGGTTACGCTAGCCAGCTGCAGGTTTTAAAAGTCATCCAACACGCTGAACTTATCGCCCAGGCCGCTCACTGGGTCAACCAGGCGCTAGAAGATGATGCGAGCCTGTCGGCCTATCCACAGCTCGTACATGCCGTAGAGGCCTGGGAAACCGCACACGAAGACTCATCCGATTACCTAGAGAAGAACTAGCACATGTCGAAAATTGTTGCCGGTCAGGCCGGGGGACTACCGCTGAAGTCCGTCCCCGGCACGAACACCAGACCGACGACCGAGCGCACCAAAGAAGCCATCTTTTCCTGGCTCGAATCCCGGGACTGGATACAAGACAACGCCATCGTCGATCTCTACACCGGTTCGGCAGGTCTTGCTGTCGAAGCCGCATCGCGAGGGGCAGCCCGGGTCATCGGCGTTGAATCTGGCCGCAGCCCGGCACGCATCGCACAGGCCAACGCCGAGATCGTCAATTCGGCCCTCGGGCGCGAGGTGGTGACCATCCACCAGACGCCGGTGCAACGTTTTGCACAGCAAACCGAACCTGGCAGCTGGGACGTGGTGCTAGCCGATCCGCCCTATGACATTGACGATGAAGAACTGGGCGCCACGATAACGGGCGCCTTTGAAATGCTCATGGACGATGGGCTGTTTGTTCTGGAACGACCCTCCAAGGCCTACGAACCGCAGTGGCCCGAGGACACGTACGTGGTGGATGCTCGCCGCTACGGTGAAGCTATGGTGTATTTCGTTCGCCGCACCGGATACTAAACGATTCCCGCAACAACGTTGCTCGAATATAGCAGCCGGTTTTTGTATCGACTACATTGACAGATATGCAACGAGCAGTATGTCCCGGTTCATTTGACCCAGTCCACAACGGCCACATCGAAATCATCGTGCGGGCGGCTTCCTTATTTGATGAGGTGGTTGTTGCCGTGTCGAATAACCCGGCAAAAAACTATCGGTTCAGCCTGGAAGAACGGATGGAGATGATCTCCGAGACCGTCCGCGCAATCCAGGGCGTGACCGTGATGCCAATGGGCAGTGGACTCATTGCGAATTTTGCTCGTGAGCATGGTGCCCAGGCGTTGGTCAAAGGTATTCGAAATGCCACGGATCTGAATTATGAGATGCCCATGGCGACGTTCAACCGGCACCTCTCGGGAGTCGAGACCGTGTTTCTGCCAGCGGATGCTCGCTACCAGCACGTCTCCTCCACGCTGATCAAAGAA
>JAJUIX010000076.1 GCA_029267455.1 Enteractinococcus sp.
CGTTGATGGTCGCCCCGGGCTGGGTGCCGGCGGAATGCACTTCGACCGGATGGCCGGTAATTTCGCCATGGCGACGCGTCAGCGCGACGGCCGTTCGGGATTTGTCGCCATGTTTTACACCGACACATAGCACGCGGGGTGTGGAAGATGTACTCATACGGTGGCTTTCTGGGTGGCAGGAACCGGGACAGTAGGGTCGTCAGGGAACAATTTGCGGCCCAGCCAGAGAGCGACATAGACCAGGCCCACCAAAACTGGGACTTCAATGAGCGGGCCGACGACGCCGGCCAGGGCCTGGCCGGAGGTGATGCCAAAGGTGCCAATGGCCACGGCAATGGCTAGTTCGAAATTATTGCCCGATGCGGTGAAGGCCACCGAGGTGGTTTTGGCATAGTTCAGGCCCACCAGTTTGGCGGCAAAGAAGCTCACCAGAAACATCAGCACGAAATAGGCCAACAATGGCACCGCGATCCGGGCCACGT
This sequence comes from Enteractinococcus sp., assembly GCA_029267455.1. Lineage (GTDB taxonomy): Bacteria > Actinomycetota > Actinomycetes > Actinomycetales > Micrococcaceae > Yaniella. The sequence goes on from JAJUIX010000076.1 coordinate 483, forward strand.
CCCAAGGTTGGGAGGTAATGGCTTCGCCTTGCATCGCAAATAGCAACACGATAGTAAATAACAACCCGTAGAGCGACCAGGGGCCGATCTTGGGCAAAAAGGTGTCTTCATATCAGGTCCGGCCCTTGGCTTTTTCGCCTATGGTGCGGGTGAGGAACCCAGCGAGTAAGGGGATGCCCAAAAATACCAGCACCGACACCACAATGGCTCCCAGGGAAAATTCCGCAGAGGTGGTTTCCAGGCCCAGCCAGGAGGGCAGGGCTTGTAAATAAAACCAGCCCAGCGCCCCGTAGGCCACGAGTTGAAACACGGAGTTAATTGCCACCAGCACGGCGGCGGCTTCGCGGTCCCCGCAGGCCATGTCATTCCAGATAAAGACCATGGCGATACACCGGGCCAATCCGACGATGATTAAGCCGGTGCGAAATTCGGGCAGATCGGGTAAAAACACCCAGGCCAGGATGAACATAACTGCCGGGCCGACCACCCAGTTCAATACCAAGGACACCACTAGCAGTTTCCGGTCGCCGGTAATCCGGTGGGTTTCGTCATACCGGACCTTGGCCAGTACCGGGTACATCATCACCAACAACCCGATGGCAATCGGTAGCGAGATCCCACCAATGCTCAGCGAGTCCAACATGGTGCTCAGCCCCGGCACAAACCGACCTAGGGCTAGGCCGAGACCCATGGCGAGCAGGATCCATACCGCCAACCATCGGTCTAGAAACGACATCTCTTGGAGCATCGGGGATCCGGTGGTGGCAGCGGTCGTGCCCGTGGTGGTCATCTCGTGTTCCAGTCCCTCATATTGACAGGTATCAATTCGACAAAAGCGAACCTACTCTAGCACATCGATACCCGTCAATGTATACTTGCCGGCATGACCACCACCGACCCTGCCTCCGAGCGTCTCATCACCCCCACGACCGGCTGCTGCGCCCTGCACGGCAGTCCCTTGGAGGCAGCCACCGCAGACCGGATGGCCGCCAAACTCAAAGCGTTGTCGGATCCCACCCGACTGCGGGTGTTATCTCATGTGGCTGCCCAAGGCTGTGAGTCGGTGTGTGCCTGTGACCTCATCGACGTGCTGGACATCAGCCAACCCACCATCAGCCACCATTTGAAAAAGCTCGTCGACGCCGGACTGCTCACCCGTCAACAACGCGGCAAATGGGCCCACTACACCGTCATCCAAGAAGCCTTCACCGAACTGCGCGATTTCCTGAACATCAGCTAAAACACTGCACTAGCCCGGACCGCTGGGGTCAACTGTCGTTGATGGTGTCGGTGACTCGTTGGATGATCTCGATTGCCTGGTCGATGGCGGTGATCATGATGTCGTATTCGGGGTGATCTTCGGGGCGAAGTTCTGCGGCGATGGCCTCGAGATAGTCCCAGTAATAGGTTTTCAGGCAGGTGGACCCGTCGCGGGTCAGGTGGACCAGTACCGTGCGTTTATCGGTCGGGTCCGAGGCTCGTCTGGTCCAGCCGGCCTCGTCGGTTTCTTTCAGCAGGCGGGTCATATTGGGCACCTTGACCAGAGCCCGGTCGGCGATATCCTGACGCGGGCTGTCCCGTCAAGCGCCTCCAGGGCGTGCAGCACGTAGAGGTGAATGCGCCGCAGCCCGGCGGGCAGCTTCCGATAGGTTTGCACGGCGCGGTCGGCGCGGAACAGCGCGTCGAGGACTTCCTGCGTTGTTGCCATAGTGATCTCTTCCTGATTTTAGGTCAGCCTTACCTGCATTGTTATCTGGAATAATTATCTCATATAATTAGTTGTGCTGAATGAGAGTGGAAACGATGCAGGAAGAAACATTGTGATGACGGACCAGCAGCACACAGCACCAACCACCGAGGGGGTGCTGAGTTCCCGGTTCAGGGCACTCACACTCGGAGTGCTGACGCTGGTCGCCGCCGCAGCGTTTTCCCTGCTGGGCGTGAGCACGGCTCTACCGGCCGCCGCCGATGAGCTGGGCGGGTTGGCGTTATATGGCTGGGTCTATACTGCGTTCACTCTCGCCAACGTCGTCGGCCTGGCGATTGCGGGCCCGGTGACAATCGGCGCGCCCTGGGACGCGCACTCCTCGGCGGCTTGGGCCTGAGCATCGGGCTCGGTGTGATACTGACCGCCCCGAATCTGCCGGTGCAGTGGGCGCTGGTGACCCTGGCGCTTGGTCTGCCGGTTGCCTACTTCGGGATTCGACGCGTGCTACCAGCCGGGACGCTCACGGCCCGGCGAGGGCTGCCGGCCAACGTGGTGTTTGCAGCCGCACTGTCCATGGCGTTTTTCACTGCGGACCTATTCATCCCGCTCGCGCTGACCAGTGTGCGCGGCATCAGCCCGACTCTGGCCGGCACCGTTCTAACGGCTGGCATCCTCGGGTGGACCGCTGGGGCCTACCTGCCAGATCGGCTAATCAAAACAGGAATGACCAAGGGTGCTATCGCCCGCCCGGGAACCTTCGCCGTCATCGCTGGTCTCGCGGTCATTACCGCGGTGGTTTTGACATCAACCCCGATCCTCCTCGCCGCAGCCGGCTGGATCCTCGCGGGGCTGGGCGCTGGTATGGGGTTCACGACCAACTCCATCGCTGTACTCGATGACGCCGATGGCGCTGTCGGCAGCGCCTCGTCCCAAATGAAGCTTGGAAACCAGGCGGGCATCGCTGTCGGCACCGGACTGGCCAGTGCCAATGTTGGCGCCTTGGGTGCGACCGCTACCGGACTGACCGGCGTATTCATCATCGCAGGAAGCGGGGCCGTGCTCGCCTTGCTGGCCTCCACGAGATTCGCTCACCCCGCTCAATCTTGACCCCTAAATATTGAAATCACAAGGACGTCAATTCATGACGTCGTACGAGAAAGGAACACGCACTATGAACATCAACGACAACGGCCCGAACCCCAACGCCTTTGATATTGAGACGGCCACCAGGCAGAACGACAACTACCGCACCGTGGCCTGGACGGGAAAGTACTTTCAGGTCACCTTGATGTCCATTCCCGTTGGTGAATCCATCGGTCTCGAGGTCCATCCCAATACCGACCAGTTCCTGCGCTTGGACGCCGGACAGGGCCGGTGCGTCATGGGACCGACCCGAGACGAACTGAATTTCACCCAGGAGGTCACCGACGGCTGGTCCATTCAGGTCCCGGCCGGCACTTGGCACGACGTGATCAATACTGGGGACGAACCGATGCGCCTCTACGCTATCTACGCGCCCGTTCATCACGCTCCAGGCCTCACCCAGGCCACCAGCGTTGATGCCGAGCAGGACGAGAAATCCGGCGTCGACACTCCGCCTGCCTGGACCGTCCAGCCCGGCGAAGACGCACCCGATCAGCACGCCTAATCACGCTCCGACGCTGCCCGCCCCACGCGGGTGGCGTCGCTGCGACCCCTACATCAGGCAAGATGGGTAGCTGCCTCTATAAGCCCGACACTTGAACCTGGATATACCCCCTGGTTAAAGCACTGCCGCGACGGATGTCTATAATCCGAAGGCTCCACCGCTGATGAGGATCATGATGCCCAGGCCAATGAGTACGGCGGGAAACAGGATGTCTTCCCACCGCTCCAAGGCTTCGGCGATAGGCTTCCGGGAGCTGATCCATTTCGCCAAGAACACCAGGACGGTTACGAGAAGCAAGAAGACGATGCAGTACACCACGATGGCACTCCAGCTGACACCGACAAACACTGGGACATAGACGCCGATATTGTCGCCACCATTGGCGAAGGTCACCGCTGCCACGGTCCAGACCGAGACTCGTTTACCCGCTAGCTGCGCATCATCGTCATCGTCGTCTTGGCCGCGGTTGCGCCACGCCTGCCATGCCGCCCAGAGCCCCAGCCCCAGAGGGATCAGGCCGAAGTAGGGCAGCACTGCTTCAGGCAATAGCGCCTGTGCGCCAAGGGCCGCTAAGACGGCAGCACTGAGAATACCGATAAATCCGAGATACTGTCCAAGCAGGATACGACGAGTGGTACCTGGCTGTCCCTGGCCACGACCGAAAAACAACGACAGGACAATGATGTCGTCAATATTGGTGGCGATAAATAGCCCCACCGCTTGCGCAATGGACGACAAGATCACGCCCGCACCTCCGCGCCACGATTACAGGCGCTAACAGTGCAAGCAGGATCAATACACGCTGCATCCTCATCGACGGCCAGGGTCGTGTCAACTAACGCCGTCAACGCACGAGTCAGATGTGGGTCTGCGATCTCATAACGCGTCTGGCGTCCCTGGTGCAGGGCGATCACAATCCCGCAGTCCCGAAGACAGGCCAAATGGTTTGAAACATTCGACCTCGTCAGCTCAAGATCTTGGGCCAGCACCGCGGGATACTCAGGCCCACTCAGCAGGGTCAACAGAATTCGGGATCGTGTCGGGTCGGCCATGGCCCGGCCCAACCGGTTCATCACATCGAGTCGCGCGTCATTGTTCAACATCTGCTGAACTATACAGTGCAGCGTGAAGAGTACTGATCGTATGACCGTTAACGTCATGTAGTGGTATGTCGCAACCTCAAATGGCGGCTTGTCCGTCGTGATATACCACAAGTAGGTCGAATTGCGCGCCCACGCACTTCTTGTATTGATACCCAAATGCACCGCTTCAATTGTGGCGAAGTCTGTAAAGGCGGGCATGCTCGATGAAATGCCACATCTCACCGGTACGCACCAGTCGGGCAGGATGGTTAGTGCCGTTGCAGCGTGTATTCAGTTGGCATGTCTGAGCTGGGTAGCAGTACTTCTGCTTCATCTGTGCGGCTCATCGTGTCAAAGAGGGCACGCCAGACCGCATGGGAAGCCTTCGACCAGGCCTGAGTTGGAAATCGCTCAGTATTTCACATTCGCGCCATGTTTTGCAGTGCGGTACGAACCATCTTGGCGAACTCTGGGCAGCTTGCACGGCGGGGAGCTTCGTCAAGTTGTTGGTGCTCTGGCTTCTGCGATCAGCACGCTATCTGGTCTTCGATGATTGGGTATAGCATTCTCGGCGACGCTGATTTTGTCACTAGTACGAAAAAGTCGTCTGGACAGATAATTTCGTAGTGTACGTTCTCGCTGGTAGTGATGTCTCGTGGATCATTGTCCGTCAGGAGTAGATCCGCCTCACAGTGCGTTGCAGCAGCATGAATGTGATAGTCATCCTCGTCAGTGCCGCTAAATTCCAAGTCGTGGGGAAGTGTCCAGTACTTCATCAACGATCATGCGCATGAGCTCCATTCGGCGGCGGACAGCATGTCCTGGCAGACGCGGGTGTTTCTTGCGCATGTTTGAAGCTACTTCAGCAAATACATCCTCGGTGGAGTGCAGTTGGAACATAGCGTTGTTTGCCTGCTTCAAAAAGAAAAGCCAATCCAAGAGAGTTCTGCTGTAGAAGACGTTGGCATCGACAAAAACGCGTTGAGTCATCCTATAAGCCTAGGTGACCCAACGCGCTCAATATCTGATATGCCGTTTATTAGGAGCTGAAGTTAGTCCTCGAATAGTTCATCAAGTTCAGCATCCAGTGCACGCAATTCAGCAAATGCATCTCGCTGAGCTTTTATGCGCTGTTTTTTCAGGTCTAGAATATCATCACGCTTGAAGCGGGAATGTGACCCAACCTTGTATGAGGCGATCTTTCCTTCTTTTACCCACTTCATTAACGTCGGCCGAGATACGCCTAGGGTGTCTGCAGCGACAGTAGTAGTCAGTTCATCAGGCATTTTTCCAATGGAGACCTCACCACTCCCAGCGAGAGCCTTCAACGTATCGAGCAAGACTTCCTGTAA
>JAJUIX010000260.1 GCA_029267455.1 Enteractinococcus sp.
ACGACCGACCATATGTCCCGGCGCGTATTTGATGGTGCCGTTGATGTTGCGGGGCTAACGCTCTCGAACACCGTAGAAACCAACTCGGGGCGAGTGGCACAAGCACTCGTGGCGGCTGGTAACGGGGTCGCGGTGGTCTCCGAGGATGCGTTCTTTGGGCTGAAACCGGCCAAAATCGTTTCCCACGGCGAGGTGCTGTCGGTGTGGTTACATGCCGGGTGGCGCGCGGATCACTACGCACGGGACGAAGTTCAAGCGCTCGCCGAACGGTTGGCCCGCTTTGCCCAGGCTCGGTATCCAGAATTAACGCCCGGCCCCATCGAGGTCCAGGGACAACATTGATGGTGAGCCGGGGGCGAATAATACGCCCAAACCGGACATAACACGACGCACGGGCCTTCTGCGGGGCTAGACTATGGTGCGTGAGTACGACCAACACTTCTAAGTCCAGCCCCTCCACCGTTGACGACGTCGAAAATACCCGCGATCAGCGCAAGGTCCGCCAGGCGAAACGCCAGGAACTGCTTGATGCGGGCATGCAGGCCTACCCGGTTGAGGTAGATCGAACGCACACGCTTGCCGAGATCCGTGAGAAGTACCCAGATCTGGAAGCCGGTACTGAAACCGGCGAGATCGTGTCGGTGGCCGGCCGCGTCGTATTCCAACGCAATACGGGCAAGCTGTGCTTTGCGACCCTGCAAGAAGGTGGCGAGCACGGTGAACACCCGCGCTTGCAGGTCATGCTGTCGCAGGCTCGCGTTGGTGCCGAAGCGTTGGATAGCTATAAGCATTTGGTCGATTTGGGTGACCACATCTCGGTCACCGGTGAAGTCATTACTTCCAAGCGCGGCGAATTATCGGTCATGGCCGATTCCTGGACCATGGCCTCGAAAGCATTGCGCCCGCTACCTGTGCTCCACGCCGACCTGGCGGATGAGACCCGGGTGCGGCAGCGCTACGCAGATTTGATTGTGCGACAAGAAGCCGCCGAAATGGTCCACACGCGTGCCGCAGTGGTCCGTGCGATCCGTCGCACACTGGAGGACCAGGGCTTTATCGAAGTCGAAACTCCCATCCTGCAGCTGATTCACGGTGGCGCACACGCCCGCCCGTTTGAAACGCACCTGAACGCGTTTGACCAGAAGATGACATTGCGCATCGCAACCGAGCTGTTCTTGAAGCGCGCGGTGGTCGGTGGCATCGATAAGGTCTTTGAGATCGGCCGCGTCTTTCGCAATGAAGGTGTCGATTCGACCCACTCACCCGAGTTCACCATGCTGGAAGCCTATGAGGCCTACTCCGATATGTACGGCATGGCCGAGCGCATCCGCGAAATCATTTTGGCCGCTGCCAAAGCCGCCGGCGTCGAAAACGAACTGGTGACCCCAGAGGGCAACACGATTGTCCTCGATACCGAATGGGAATGGAAAGAGTTCTACCCGGCCATCTCTGAGGTCGTAGGCCAAGAGATCACCCCGGATACCTCAGCTGAACAGCTGCTGGCCATTGCCACCCAGCAGAACATCGACGTCGATGCGAGCAAGCACCACGACGCACAAGAACTGGCTATGGAACTATTCGACGAACTGGTCGAGCCGAATCTACTGCAGCCAACCTTCGTCTATCACTACCCGCAGGCCGCCCAACCGCTGGCGCGGCCGCACCGTGAAGACCCCCGCATGGTTGAAGCCTGGGATCTGATCATCGACGGCTATGAAATCGGGACCGCGTTTTCTGAGCTGATCGATCCGGTCATCCAGCGGGAGCGTTTGACCGCTCAATCGGAAGCTGCTGCTGCGGGGGATGAAGAAGCCATGCAGCTCGACCATGACTTCCTGCGTGCCTTAGAATATGGCGCCCCACCGACCGGTGGCTTAGGCATGGGAGTTGATCGGTTGGTCATGCTACTCACTGGAACGGGGATTCGTGAAACGATCCTGTTCCCACTGCTCAAACCAGAGGGCGACGAGTAAGGAGACACCGTGGACGTGTTCATGGACTATTTTGAAGTGTTGGCCCCATCGATC
>JAJUIX010000081.1 GCA_029267455.1 Enteractinococcus sp.
ACGTCGAGGAAAGTCCGGACACCACAGGGCATGATGGTGGGTAACACCCACTCGGAGCAATCCGCAGGCTAGTGCCACAGAAAGTAGACCGCCTCTGCTACAGAGGTAAGGGTGAAAGGGTGGAGTAAGAGACCACCAGCGGGCGTGGTGACACGCTCGGCTCGGTAAACCCCATCCGGTGCAAGATCAAGCAGAACACGCTATGAGGCGGCCCGCCCAGTGTTCGGGTTGATCGCTTGAGTCCTGCGGCAACGCAGCGACCAGATAGATGATCATCAGCCATCCGGAACCCCGGATGGCCACAGAATCCGGCTTATAGCACTCCATCCCGTCTCACACATCCGGTTGGTGAAAGAACGCAAGTGTCGCAACATCAAAAACGAAAATCCCTGCTGGCCAAACTGCCCATCCCTGTGCTGATCCTGGTGATCGGCATATATTTTGTGGCCACCTATGTCTTTCCAACAGAGCAGGACTACGTACCCGCCGAGGGGAGTGCGCTGGAACAGCTGGAGACCTTGGAGATCAAGGGTCGTGCGCCACAGACCGGATATAGCCGCGATCAATTTGGTAACGGATGGTTAGACCCGGACGGCAACGGGTGTGACGGCCGTAATGACATCCTCAACCGCGATCTCGACAATGTCATCACCGATGATGACGGCTGCACCGTGCTATCGGGGGTGCTGGATGACCCGTTTACCGGTACCACGATCGAATTTTTGCGCGGACCGGAGACCTCGAGCGAAGTCCAAATCGATCACGTCGTTGCGCTGTCCGATGCCTGGCAAAAAGGTGCCCAGCAACTTTCGGAAGAAGAACGCGAACGCTTTGCCAATGATCCGCTCAACCTCTTGGCTGTGGATGGGCCTGCTAACCAACAAAAATCCGACGGTGACGCAGCCACCTGGTTACCACCGAATAAGGACTTCCGGTGTGAGTTCGTGGCCATCCAAACGGCGGTCAAAGCCAAGTACGAGCTATGGGTCACACAAGCGGAATACGATGCAATTCAAGTAATCTTGGAGCAATGTCCATCGCAACCGGTTTATACCACCGAGGATGAATTACCGGTACTTCGCCGATAGCGGCAGGGCTGGGTGCCCGTGTCGGTTTAAATGTATCCTATGGGCGTGAAACGCTAAGATGAGAATGTTTTCATAAGGTTGGCTTGCCCGCCAATCGCACACTCTGCAGAAAAGGACCACACCGTGGCAGATATCACCGCCAGCACGCAGCAAGCTCTAGAGCAGTGGAGTGAACGTGAGCAGTTGGCTGAGCAGATGGTTCCCCTCATCGGCTCGTTGTACCGCAATAATAATGTCGTCACTTCCGTCTACGGTCGCAGCCTCGTCCACCAGTCAGTCGTAGACATCCTGAAGGCACACCGGTTCGCTCGTCAGGTCGATGAATCTATCCTTCCAGTCGAAGAGTCGCATGCGATACTCCAGGCCATGACGGAACTAAACCTTGGTGCTGGCTCTGTGGATCTTGCTCGCATGGTGAATAAATTCCGCGAAAACGGCGGCGATGTCAAAGAATTCGTCAAAACCGAGCTTGCGGACATCGTTGATAAAAACGGTGAAGGGCTAGGCGAGACCACCGACGTGATCCTCTACGGCTTTGGCCGCATCGGGCGTCTGCTGGCTCGTATCCTGCTCGACTACGCCGGTGGTGGCACCAAACTGCGCCTGCGGGCAATTGTGGTTCGCCCAAAGACCGATGACGATATCTTCAAACGCGCCTCGCTGCTGCGCCGCGACTCTGTGCACGGCCCATTCAATGGCACCATCGAAGTCGATGCAGAAGCCAACACGATCACCGCTAACGGCACCAAGATTCAGATGATTCACGCATCTGACCCAGCCTCGATCGACTACACCGAATACGGCATCAAAAACGCCATCGTCGTTGATAACACCGGTGTCTGGCGCGATGAAGCAGGCCTGGGCCAGCACCTTGAAGCCAAGGGTGTTTCCAAAGTCATTCTGACCGCACCTGGTAAAGGCAACCTGAAAAATATCGTCTACGGTGTCAACTCCGATGCCATTTCCGAAGACGACACCATCATCTCGGCCGCCTCCTGTACCACCAACGCGATCACGCCGGTACTCAAGGTCATCAACGATGAATACGGCATCCACCACGGACACGTGGAAACCGTCCACGCCTACACCAATGACCAAAACCTCATTGATAACTTCCACAAGGGCTCACGCCGTGGACGTGCCGCAGGACTGAACATGGTGCTGACCGAAACCGGTGCAGCCACCGCCGTTGCCAAGGCACTCCCAGAACTTTCTGGCAAACTTTCGGGCAACGCCATTCGCGTCCCCACCCCAAATGTTTCCATGGCAATCCTGAACCTGCAGTTGAACGCCGAAACCTCGAAGGACGAGATCAACGCTCGACTCCGTCAAGAATCCCTGGTCGGTCCGCTCAGCAAGCAGATCGACTACATCTACTCTCACGATGCAGTCTCCACCGACTTCGTCGGCTCTGATCGTGCAGGCGTCGTCGACGGCCTAGCAACCATCGTCAACGAAGGCTCCAACGGCGGCTCGAACCTGATCCTCTACGTCTGGTACGACAACGAATACGGTTACTCAACCCAGGTTGTTCGTGCAGTCGAGACCATGGCCGGTGAAAACCTGCCAGTGTTCCCAAAACCACACGTAACAGCTTCAGCTAAAGCCTAGTTTCAATACACCTGAGATGAGGCCACCCGGTTCGGGTGGCCTCATTTTCGTAAGCACTGCACGCTGTGCCTCACAGCTTTCAACAGTTAATTATCCGATGATCTGATGCCGCATGCAGTTCGGTAGAAAGTCATAGATGTATAAAACACACGCCGAAAGGAACACGCCAAAGAGGATTGACGAAAACCTTCCTGTCCGACGATATCGGCCCGAACTACACGGCGTCCGCGGCCTAGCCATCCTCGGGGTGGTGCTATTCCACCTCTTCGGTCAAGGTCGAGTCTCCGGCGGCATCGATATCTTCCTGACCATCTCTGGATTCTTATTCACCGCAATGCTGCTACGTGAAGTGACGGAGCACCAGGGAGTTATCAATTTCGCCCGATACTTCGGTCGACTCTTCCGGCGTATCTTCGTGCCCGCTTTCATCGTCATCGCGGTCACCGTGGTCGTGGGACTAGTGGTCTTCCCACCGGCGCAGCACGGCCAGATGTGGACCGAAGCATTCGCCTCACTGTTGTATTTCGAAAACATCCAACTCATCCAGTCCCACCTGGCGTACGAAGCGGCAAGCCAGGATGTTTCACCCTTCCAACACTTCTGGTCACTGTCCGTGCAAGGGCAGTTTTATCTGGTCATGCCCTTCGTGGCGCTTGGCGCCTATTGGGTGGCTCGAAGCCTCAAAACTTCCTCTACCCGAATCATGGGGTGGATCCTGGTTGCGGTGCTGGTCGCCTCCCTGGCCTATGCCGTCTACGTCGGTTCATACGCCCAGGATGAGGCGTATTTGATGACCCGCACCCGAGTATGGCAATTTGCTTTCGGCGGGTTATTGGCCCTGCTGATCGACCGTATCCAGTTCTCCGACAAGACTCGCTTTGTGCTTGGTCACCTCGGCCTCCTGTCGATTATCGCCGTGGGTTTCGTACTGGATGGTGCCCAGCATTTCCCCGGACCATTGGCGCTGTGGCCACTGCTGGGATTCGCCTTCGTGCTATTGGCAGCACCGAGTACAGCAGAAGACGATGCTGAGCGCTGGTCCGCACCGCGCCTGCTTTCGAATCGTGTATTCGCCTGGATTGGCGACCACGCCTATGGTTTATATCTTTGGCACTGGCCGCTACTCATTTTCTATCTGACCATTCGAGATCGCGAAGCGGTGGGGATCAGGGGTGCCACCGTCATCTTTGTAGTGGCGTTGGTGCTCGCCATGCTGATGTATCGGTTCGTCGAAAAGCCTCTGAACCGATTGGGCCAAGAACGGCGTGGTCGAAAACTTGATTGGACCTCGCTGACTGCTGGCGCCACCGTGATGGCTGCAGGTGCCCTGATCGCCTTTCCACAGATCCCGACCGCCGAGGAGCGGGTCGCCAGCACCTTGGAAATCAACACAGACACTCATCCGGGGGCGATGAGCATTAGCAGCGATGTACCTGTGGTGGATGCCGAGCCAATCCCCGAACTGACGGAGCTACACATGCACCGTCCGGACTACACATTCTTAGACTGTCGCCAAGCCGGGGGAGAGGAACCCGGCAGTGATGAAGTGACAGTTTGTGAAGACCCGAACGCGCCCGAAAACCCGACAGCCCGAGTCGTGGTGGCAGCCGGGTCGCACGCTGGTCACTGGGAGGCCACCGTGCGCTCCGTGGGACAAGCATATAACTGGGAGGTGCTGGTAGCCGTCAAATCTGGATGTATTTTGCTAGATAGCGATGACCCAGACCAGACGATGTGCCAGGGGTGGAATGAAAACTTTATTGACTGGGTCGGCACCAACGATATTGACCTGGTCATCACCTCCGGCACCCGCGTGTTCAGTAACGGAGAACGCCTTGGTAAAGGCGCCGAGACGCGTTGGGAACAGATCACCGACCAGGGCGCCGAGCTTTTGCTGATCCGCGGTACCCCCAGACCTCGGGATGGAGGCGCAAAGTGCCTCCAAGACGAGCGACCGTCTGAGGAGTGCGGCGTAAGAGCCGGAGACGTGGCCGCTCCGAATCCGCTGTTGGACATGGACCTTCCCGAGGGGACCCAGACGATTGACCTGAATCCCTATATTTGTCCGACACTTGACCAGGGCGAAGACGCGTGGTGTCCTGCTGAGGTCGGCAACGTATATGTCTGGTATGACGGATCCCACTTGTCACGCGAGTACGCGGCCACCTTGGCCCCGAGCTTTGAACAAGAGATGCGAGAAGTCTTCCCAGAATACTTTGACTAGGCGCTACCGCCGTGCACAACCGGGGGCGTTATTCGGTTTCGTTGGACTCTTCGTCGTGCCCGAATGGGTCATCGTCTTCACCCGGCATCCAGGTATTACCCGGCTCGGTCCAGCCCTGTTTCCGGAGTTCCTTTTTCCAACGCCGGGACCAGCGGGGGTTTAACCGGTTGACGTACAAGGTTGCGTTCAGGTGATCGTACTCGTGTTGCAGAATACGGGCGAACCAGCCGTGGGCTTCAAAATCGATTGGGTTGTTATCGATGTCAAAGCCCTGCAGACGAACGTGATCGGATCGCTTCAGCGGATATCCGAGCCCTGGAACAGATAGACACCCTTCGGTTTCGGTCTCGGGGTCGGGATCTTCCTGCGAGACCTTGCCCAATAGCGTCAGCACAGGGTTGAGCACTTCGCCCTGCTGTGGGGCGTCGTCGGTGTGTTCAAATTCCCACGTGAAAATCCGTAGCCCAACACCAACTTGGGGTGCGGCAAGCCCAACACCCCGGGCTGCCTCTTGAGTGACATGCATATCGGCGACGAGTTGCCGAACGTCGTCGTTGATTTCTTCTACTTCTGCCGCCCGGTTATGCAGCACCGGATCGCCATGGATGACAATAGGCAGGATCTTTCCGTCGAAGGCCAATTACAACTCCACGATGTCGAACTCGAGCAACTCAGCATCCGTAGCTACTGGTTTGCGTGGCTGACCGTCCTCGGAGGCGTGTGCTGCCGTATTGTCACGGGAATCGCGCCAGTTTTCGAAGTCTTCGCGAGAGGCCCACTGGGTGTACACGAAGTACTGCGTGTTGTCGCCGGTTGGACGAAGCAGGTTGAAGCCCTCAAAACCCGGGGCCTGATCCACCGCGTGCTTGCGTGCAGCAAAGCGGGCTTCGAGTTCTTCGCCTTGACCTTCTGGCACAGTGAGCGCGTTAATGACCACGATTGACATGGTTGTCTCCTTCTTTACAAAGTCTCGTCACGTCAGCTTTCAGGATATCCTCAACGAGGACATGAAAGAGATGACATGAAGCACAAACCACACTTATCAGCCGGACTCTTGACGATCCTCGGTGTGATTGCAACGATCGGG
>JAJUIX010000074.1 GCA_029267455.1 Enteractinococcus sp.
ACAATCCACGGCAGAACAGATCGCTTTTGCACAAGCTCAGGTTGAAGCCATTCGGCTAGACCCCAATTTCAAAGGTGGCGATTACTATGGGGGACCGGCTCCTGTCCAAGGCCTCGGTATTGCACGCCGGATCGCCCACATCAACTACCGTTCAGAACCAGAACTCAACGTTCGGTTCGGACGGGAATTCCAAGGCGATGAGAACCCGCTTGGCTCCCTGGTAGCTACTCGGAATGGTCGCTACCAGGTGGAATCATACCTAGATTACAAAGCCAAAGATCTCGCTGGTCGGTTTGATGCGAACTCATACATCGCCCTGACCGAAGCTCTCATGTCGCACGATGTGGGTCGCGGGCGCGGGGGACAGGCGGCAGCCATCGCGAACATTACCGCAACCCCATTTATTGTGGCGGTGAACTCCGATAGGCTGTACTTCCCAGAACAGAGCTACCAATTGGCGGCTGACTTCGGACCTGACACCCCGGTGCACATGATCGATTCACCTATCGGACATGACGGATTCTTAACCGATATGCACCAAGTGGCAGAAGAAATGATCACTACGTTAGGACTCTAAAAGCATGCACGTTCGCTGGTCACATGAGACACCGCGCCCAGAAACTGACCTTGTGGTCTTTCTGCATGGCTTTGGTGCTGATGAAAATGATCTTTGGCCCATAGGTAACTATTTCGACGCGCACTACACCATCGCCAGCGTTCAAGCACCTACACCATTGCCTCCCCAGTTTGGCGGATACTGTTGGTTCCCCATTTCCGTGGAGCTAGAAGCCGATGCCGAAGAAGTGCGCGCGGCCATCGTCGAATTGGATGACTGGGTGCAATCTGCAGCAGAGAATTATCGTAGTGTGTCACTGTTGGGTTTTTCGCAGGGCATGGCAATGGCAACTTCGCTCATGCGCATGCGCCCGGGCCGCTACGCTGCCGTCATCGGTCTGTCCGGTTTCGTCATCGAATCACCTGAACTGGAAGACCTCTTTCAAGACGAAGAATTCGCGGCATCAAACCAACCGGTGTTCTGGGGCTACGACCCAGAGGACCCTGTTGTGGCATCTGATCGCATCGAACAGACTGGCGCGTGGCTTCGCCCCCGCGTCGACCTGGTAGAAAAAACGTACCACGGGGTGGGTCACGGAATTCATCCGCGTGAAATCGAGCACTTCATCGCATTTCTTAATGAACACGTCCAAACCTTTCCGCAAAAGAGCTGACCGAGGCGGCTAGCTGCTGCTAGCTCACCCCGGCCGTGTTGTAGTGTTCAATTAGGCATTTGGGGTGACGACCGCGCGGCCAGACACCTTGCCATCAACTAAGTCCTGGTAAGCGTCCAGGGCTTTGTCCATGGGATACTTCGTGACTTTGGGTACAATGCTGCCGGCACGGAAGAGTTCAGCGACTTCGTGAAGATCTTCAATCGTGCCCCAGTAGCTGTTGGTCAGTTCGACTTCATACGGGGTGGTATAGAACGTCCACTCATATGGCTGACCTGCGATCCCTAACACTGTCAGCCGACCTTGCGCCGCCATCGACTGCATCGCAGTGTTAATCGTGGGTGTCACACCGACGAAATCAAACGCCGCGTCCACACCCTTACCCCCGGTGATTTCACGAATCTTGGTAACCTGTTCGTCACCTCCGGCCACTGTGACGGCGCCCAACTGTTCGGCTTCCGCCATAGCCTCTTCTTTCATGTCGGTCGCAATGATGGTCGCGCCTGTCAGTGCTTTAAGAATTTGCACACCCAGCAGTCCCAGACCACCTAGCCCTATGACGAGTGCATACTTTTCAGCGCCTGCGAGTTTGGGCATAGCCAACTTTATCGCGTGATACGGGGTTAGGCCCGCATCAGCTAGCGGGGCTGCAGCAGCAGGATCGGCATCACCCAGTGGGACCAAGTTACGAGCTGGTACAGATACGTATTCGGCCATGCCGCCATCACGTCCCAGCCCAATACCGGCGTAGGGGTTGGTGGCGGCATTTTCGCAATAGGTATCTTGACCGCGGGAGCAGGCCTTACACCGTCCACATCCGATGGGCCCGTAGACGAGATAGGCGTCGCCTTTTTCGAATCCACTGACGCCTTCGCCCAGTTCTTCTACCCAGCCGGCGTTTTCATGCCCCAGCACAAACCCCGTCGGCAATCCGGCGGGGTTGAATTCTGCATCATAGTCCTGAAATATCGCGACGTCGGAATGACATGCGCCAGCACCGGCGACTTTCAATAATACTTCGCCCGGACCGGGCGAAGGTTTGTCGACGTCTTTCAGGACTGGGAAAGTTTTCCAATCTTCGAATACTACGGCACGCATGACATCCTCCTTGAGATTGGTTGCGTTGTCATTTCATGCTACGGAGCGGATGCGTTACTACGGCCACCCCGAAATCTATGTGTGGTGATCTTGTAATCCCCGGTTGGTTCAGAGGATTGCCGCCACTCGACCCGGGTGCGCTGTCTCGAGGGAATTGTTGCTTTCTCGGTAGGAAGGGGAGCTTTGCGGCCGTGTCCACCCGGCGTCAGTAAAAAGTCCGCAGACCGCGCATTGATAACCGGGCGTCGTTCCAACTGGACTTTGGCCATCTCGACTTGGGCGCCGAGTATTTCTCCGAGATAGTCACCAGGTCCGTGAACTTAGGGAAGATCTGCACGGCATTCAGCGATCACAGAGTCGGCGTCTTCCATCCAGGCGATTTGCATCCACCGATTCTTCGGTGTTCCGGCGTCATTGGGCTGAGGTTGGCCCGGAGTGGAGCGACCGCGTCGGATATGTTCGCTCAGCAACTGCGTCAGCTCGGTGACCTTAGCTGGATGCTCCTCAAACAGGTTGTCCTGCTCTCCGGGGTCATCAGCCAGGTTATACAGCTGTGCCGGTCTATAGCGGGTGGGTTCTTCGCCAGCGGGCTGGGCCATAAGGGAGGAGAACCCATCCCCGTCGATGACACACTCTAATTTCCAGTCACCTTTACGAATAGCAAGTCCGCCGCCACCTGATGAAGCTACGACATCCTCACGCGCGGGTTCAGATGAACCTTGCAGGACCGGTAGTTGTGACACTGAATCTTCGGCTGCGGTCTCGGGTACTTCTTCTCCCAGTACTTCGGCGAGGGTCGCAAAGACATCGGAGTGTGAAATGAGATGGTCCGAGGTCGTGTTGGCTTCGACGACTTCTGGCCACCGGACAATGAGTGGTTCCCGGTGTCCGCCCTCCCAAATATCGGCTTTGGCTCCGCGCCAGCCATTTGAGGGATCATGACCTTTAGCGGCTAAATCTTCGAGACCAGCAACCGGTGATACCCCGTTGTCGGAAGTGACAATGACCAGGGTGTTATCGGTTTGTCCTGCGCGGTCGACGGCATCGATGAGCTGGCCGACATACTCATCGAACTGCAACACGAAGTCACCGTAGGGGCCCAGCCCAGAACGGCCCTGCCAGGATGCTCCCGGGACAATGGGGCCGTGGACCAGATGTGATGGGATATAGAGGAACCAGGGGTCTTCGCCTGCCAGCATGCCTTCCAACACTTCTAAAGCTTTATCCTGGAAGTCTTGGGGCAGCTGCGTGACATCAAAATCGTCCGTCATGGGACCTTTTTGTATCTGGTCCCATTGTGCCGACGAGGCACGGTCTAGCACCCATTGGTCACCGCCGAACTTGGTCGGGATACCTTGAGCCTGACCATTTTCGATGTACACAAACGGGGGCTGGTCATGCGAGGCTGCGGTGATGAAAGAGTAGTCAAAACCCAACTGGTTGGGACCAAATTTAATGGGTTTGGTGTAGTCAATATCGGCGCCTTCTACTTCCCATTGCTGATCGGCAGCGAAGTTTCCGGCACGGCCAAATCTGCTTTCTGGGATCGGATGATCCTGGGCTGATAAGCCGTAGCGCTCGAGGTCATCCCCTTGTTCAAGGAGCTGCCAATCCAAGCCTAGATGCCATTTACCGACCACAGCCGTGGTATAACCACGGTCCGATAAGAACTGGGCCAAGGTGAGGCGGTCCTTTTCAATGAGGGATTCTGAATCGCCCGGCAGGACAAGTCGTTTAAGTCGTGATCGCCAGTTATACCGCCCGGTGAGTAAGCCGTAGCGCGAGGGGGTGCACAGGGCGCAGGTCGCGTGCGAATCGAAAAATCGCATGCCCTGCTCGGCAAGTCGATCCATGTGCGGAGTTTTCCACCCGGCATCGGAGTTGAAACAAGAAACATCCCCCTGACCGAGGTCGTCAGCGAGGATGAGCAGAACGTTGGGGCGTGTCGAATGGTGCGTGGATGCTTGCGTCATGGACCCTGCCTTTCGAAAGATACTGCTTCAACTTCAACTGTAGGGAGTGGATCTTTGACTAGGCAAGGAGGTCGTGCCCTCATCGGAATCAGAAATTTCCTTCGGAGGGAGGGCTGATCCTACTCAGCGGCAATAACCAAGTCGAGATCAAGCTGGACGACGGTGATCACATCACCGGCGTGTAGTTGCCGACCGCGTCTTGTCTCGACCTGATCGTTGACCAAAATCTCGCCGGCGCTAATCAGATCACGGGCATCGACGCCGTCTTCAACCACATTGGCGAGCTTCAGGGCCTGACCAAGGCGTATCATATCGTCACGGATCACGAGGGTTTCGCTATTGGTGCTCATAACTCCATTGTCACCCACCAACATGAAAGTTTCGACTCAACTAAACTGGTTGGAGGTTAACTACAACCGCACAGTCATTCGTGAAATTTTCGATAATGGAAAGTGATACCTCCATGGCACAACCGTCCACTCTCGACCAGGTCATTAACCTGGCAAAACGCCGCGGATTCGTCTTCCAAGCCGGTGAGATTTACGGGGGTTCACGCTCGGCATGGGACTACGGTCCTCTTGGCGTGGAACTCAAGGAAAACATCAAATCTCAGTGGTGGAACACCTTTGTCCGAGGACGTGGAGACATGGTCGGTCTGGACTCTTCCATCATCTTGCCACGTCAAGTGTGGGAAGCTTCCGGTCACGTCGAAACTTTCGTTGATCCGCTATCCGAGTGCACCCAGTGCCACCACCGGCATCGCTATGACCACCTCGTGGAAGCATTCGAAGACAAACACGGTCGCACCCCTGCACTTGAAGAGCTGGCCTGCCCTAACTGTGGCACTCGCGGTCAAATGACTGAACCTCGAACATTCTCCGGCCTCGTGCGCACCTTCCTCGGCCCGGTTGCCGATGACGAAGGCCTGCACTACCTGCGTCCAGAAACCGCTCAGGGGATGTACCTGAACTTTCTCAACGTGGTGAACACCGCTCGGAAGAAACCCCCGTTTGGGATGGGCCAGATTGGTAAAGCCTTCCGGAACGAAATCACTCCGGGTAACTTCATCTTCCGGACCCGTGAATTTGAACAAATGGAAATCCAGTACTTCGTGCCACCTGCCGAAGCTGACGAGTGGTTCGATACTTGGGTGAACCTGGCACAAGACTGGTACTTTGATCTGGGGCTGAATCCCGACAACCTGCGTCAATATAATGTGCCAGACGGTGAGCGTGCGCACTACTCTTCGGTCACCATCGACCTGGAATACAAGTTTGGTTTCGCCGGGGGTGACTGGGGTGAACTCATGGGTATCGCCAACCGTGGTGACTTCGACCTGTCGAACCACACCAAGGGCTCCGGCACCAAGATGCAGTACTTCGATCAAGCCACCGAAGAGCACTACACCCCGTATGTCATCGAACCATCCTGGGGTCTGACCCGGTCACTGATGGCCTTTATGGTCGACGCTTACGCCGAAGACGAAGCGCCAAACGCCAAGGGCGGCGTGGATAAGCGCACCGTAATGCGACTAGACCCCCGCCTGGCTCCTGTCAAAGCAGCTGTTCTCCCGTTGTCGAAGAAAGCCGAACTGGCCGAGCCCGCCAACAAACTGGCTGACGACCTGCGCAAACGTTGGAACGTGGACTATGACGATTCCGGTGCGATCGGTCGGCGCTATCGTCGCCACGACGAAATTGGTACGCCCTTCTGCGTGACCTTCGATTTCGATTCGCTTGAAGATCATGCCATAACCGTTCGTGACCGGGATTCGATGGCGCAAGAACGCGTCTCATTGGACCAGGTTGAATGCTATCTGGCAGACCGCCTGGGACTATAAGTGCACATCCGCGAATGGCAAGATGGTGATGACCTGCGGCTGCTGGAGCTCTTCGGGGATCCAGCATCCGCTCAGCACCACTACGACCGCACCATGTTAGGACCTTCAACCGAGGAGCCCTTTGGTGTGGGCCTGGTGGCCGTCGACGAGGGGATCCCCGTTGCCGCCGGAGCAATCCGGGCCCAGGCCATCCACCCGCAACGGATGTGGTGTTTTATTGAAACCGCGCCGCTGCAACGCCAACGCGGCATCGGCACCGCCCTCTTTGACCAGCTGGTCGAACGGGTGCCCGAGAACACGGCGTTTAAAACGCGTTCGGTTACCGGTGATGACGCCACGG
>JAJUIX010000180.1 GCA_029267455.1 Enteractinococcus sp.
CCGGATCAGCGCCGGGGAACTCGAAGATTTCATTGAACACCAGCGCCGACACGCCCATAGCGGTTCCAAAGGAGATCACCGTGGTGGCAATGAGCAACACGGGTGCCAGAATGGAGCGCAGCAACAGCATCAAGATACCCAGGATGACCGCCAGGATAATCGGGATAATGGTGTTGCGGTCTTCGATTGAGGCATCAATGGTGTCTACATCGGTGGCGGTCACGCCCCCGACCATGGTCTCTGGGGCCACATCGGCAAATTCTGCCCGCAAGTCTCGCACGGCAGTTGCGGCTTCTGATGAATCGGCTGGTTCGCTCAGCGTTGCCTGCAGCAACACGTTGCCTTCTACGACGGTTGGCTCGGGTGCCGGCGTACCGGGAGGACCAAATGCTTCAATACCATCCGGTGTAATAGGTGCGGTACCGGCCGGTGAATCTTCAGAAGTAATCGAAACTTCATCGATGGTTGGATGATCAGCCAGTACTTCGACGACGTTGTCTACATCATCTTCGGAGGCGATGATTTGCACTGGGCTGCCGGAGCCGCCCGGGAAGTGCTCGCCTAGGGCTTCTTGACCGTCACGAGCTTCGGATGCTCCGAGGACGAGTTCTGACTGAGCCACACCCTCGGCTTTGAGCTGGGTCGCGAAAGCCGCACCAACCAATAACACCAGGGTAGTCACGATCCAGATAACACGGGGGCGTTTCCTCACAAAGCCCGCCACCTTGGGCCATAAGCCTTTGGCTGGCATGCCGTTTTCTTCAGCAACCAGGGCTGGCTCAAATCGAACTTTGCGCGGCCAGAAGGCAACGCGGCCGAAGACAAAGAGTATCGCCGGCAGCAGTGTCAGGGCCGAAAGCATCGCGAAAACGATACCGATTGAGGCAACAGGCCCCAGGGTGCTATTGGATTTTAGGTCGCTCAGGAGCAACATCAATAATCCTGCGATCACCGTGCTGCCGGATGCCAGGATCGGTTCAATAGAACCTTTAATTGCAGCCAGGGTTGCCGTCCACTTATCCTCGATAATCCGCAACTCTTCGCGATACCGGGCAACTAACAGTAACGAGTAGTCGGTGGCAGCCCCGATCACCAGAATGAATAAGATGCCCTGGGTCTGCCCGCTGAGGAGCACAATCTCCCATTTGGCCAACCACCACACGGTCAATAACGCCACGCATAAAGCAAAAAGGCTGGTGGATAACACCGCGATAGGTAGCAGGAAGGAGCGGTATACAAAGATGAGGATGATGAACACCGCAACCAGGGCTACGCCTAATAGCAAACCGTCGATCCCAGCGAATGCTTCACTGAGATCCGCGCTAAAGCCTGCTGGACCCGTGACATAGACTGTGAGGCCTTCTGGGGCCTCGGCCCGCAATTCCTCGGATAGCACTGAGACGACATCGGCGGTATCGGCAGAAGAGTCAACGGGTATAAACGCCTGAACAGCTAGGCCGTCTTCGGAAGGGATGGCCGGTGATACTTCATCTTCGACCCCTTCAATATCTACGACACCTTCGAGCGTCTCCTCGATGGTGGTGAGTTGCTCTTCGGTGAGCTCCTCCTCCCCCTCAAAAAGCGCAATGGCCGGGATTCCATCACTATCGGTGAACTCGTCTTGCAGTTCTTGAACCTGCGTTGCTTCAGCAGATTCCGGCAAGAAAGTGGTCTGATCGTTGGAAGACACTTCCTCGACCTTGCCAAAATATGGTCCGCCCACACCGGCTCCAACCAGCCAGAGGAGAATAAGGACTGCAGGCAGTAGGACCCGGAGCCAACGTGGTGCCTTCTTGCGGCTGGGGCTGGCATGTTTGGGGTGTCCAGCATTTGCCGAGTCCTTCGTGGTTTCAGCTGACGAAGCGTGGGTCATGATGTTGTCCATTCAAAGAACGTGTGTGGTCTGGTGCCAGGGTGGACCATGGTCGGCTGTGGCTATTCAATTCGGCGCACTGATACGCCATTGTTCAACGACTCTGGTAGAAGCCGCTCATCGAGGTGTCTTATGACGACGATTGATTGAGGGTTTGTGCGTCGTCGACTAAATGATGGTAAAACTTCGATGTCGTAGGCTGATCGACGTTGGCTGTGGTGGTTCGTAGTGTAGAGCGCGAATCGTGGCGTCATCACATCCTCACCGCCGAACCAAAATTAGTTTCCGCACATATATTACTAGCTAAACTAGCAATTAGGCGAATACGAAGCAGGACGGAGAATTCATTCCTCATGACGGAGCAATCCGAGGGAGCAGATACGTCAAACCTCTACGATTTGAATGCATCTGACCCTGACGCTCGACTCATCGACCGAGGCGACCACTCCCCCGAGGTTATTGCCCAGATCGGCGAGCTCATGGCTGCACTGGCTGGACTGCGTGAGGCAGAGCAGCGCCTATCAGAGGCGTCCCAGCGCTATATGAAATTGGGCCAAACTGACATGAAGGCACTGCATTTTCTGATCGTGGCACGAAATACCGCAACGATCGCGACCCCGGGTTCGATTGCGACGCACTTAGAAATTTCGACTGCTTCGACCACGAAATTGTTGGACCGGTTAGAAGCCGGTGGTCATATAGTTCGAGCGCCGCACCCCAGTGATCGCCGGGCGTTGGCCATTACGATTACCGATGAAACGTACGAGGCAGCCGTGGAAACTGTCGGACGACAGCAGGCAAAACGCTTCCATGCTGCGGCTCGTCTCACCTCGGCAGAACGAGCTGTAGTTATTCGTTTTCTGCGCGATATGACCAATGAGATCACGATTCGAGAGGGGCAGTGGGATCCGCCTGAGTCTTAGAGTCCCGTGCGCCACTTAGGATGTGGATATGACTGTGTATCGTGATCCTGTGGACGGTAGTGAGTACCCGCTGAATCAGCCCCGCTGGCGTTCCGAGGCGGGACGTCCGCTCTGGATTGAACCAGGCCCTGGCATTGGGCGCTCTGAGTTGGACTCCTCGACCCGGTCCATCTGGCGTTACCGGGATGCACTGCCAGTAGAAATTACTCATCCGGTGTCCTTGGGTGAAGGCCAAACCCCACTCTTGGAACAGCCTTGGACGGAAGGTGCGACGCCGTATTTTAAACTCGATTTCCTCAACCCGACCGGCAGTTTTAAAGATCGCGGTACCAGCGTTATGGTGTCGTATCTACGCGAGCACGGCATCGAATTGATCGTAGAAGATAGTTCGGGTAATGGTGGATCATCCGTGGCCGGCTACGGAGCGGCAGGTGGTTTAGCGGTCAGGATCGTAGCACCCGCTGCGACGTCGCCAGAAAAGATTGCCCAAGTCCGGGCTTATGGTGCAGAGGTGCACCTGGTAGAGGGGCCACGCGAAGCCTCCCAGCACGAAGCTATTCGACAGGCTCAGGGAGAGGCCTTCTATGCCAGCCACAACTGGCAGGC
>JAJUIX010000146.1 GCA_029267455.1 Enteractinococcus sp.
ATCTTGACGTGGCCCTGACAAAACTACCACCCATGCGAGCCGGTATTTCTTCGACAAACGTATACGCGCATCTCACGGCAACCCTTGAAGGCGCGGGTATTGGGTTACTGCCGGATTTCATGGCAGATCCCCACCCGGGATTGGTCACGGTATTGGATGACGAGTTTTCGCACTCAGCGACGTTTTGGGCGGTGGTTCGACAAGAATCCCAACGCAACCCCGCCGTCGCAACTGTTTACCAGGCGCTCAAAGATTATGCGGATGACCACCCCGGGCGGCACCAGGGGAGTGGACCAACCGTCATGGAATAACAGCCGTAGCGGCCAAGTCGGCTGGATGGCTACACGTTGAAGAGCATCCCGACAACATAGGTCACGCCGGCAGCCCCAAGACCGATCCCTAATTGTCTCAGCGCACGTTTCAACGGGGGAGCCCCGGATAATAAACCGACAATCCCGCCGGTGATGATCAAGGCCAGGGACACCAATCCAAGCGCCCACAGCAGTGCGGCGACGCCCGTGGCGCCGAAAATAAAAGGCAACACCGGGATGATAGCACCTGAGGCGAAAAACAAAAATGATGAGATAGCGACTTTCCAAGGGTTCCCGACGGCGTCAAATTCTTCTTCGCGAAGTTCTGTCTCAGGACCCTTGGAGCCGTCGGGTCGGGCGGAAAACGAGGGATTGCAGTCACAACTGAGATACCCCAGACGTTCCAAGGCGCGGTGTCGAGCGTCTTCAGGCGTCATGCCGCGAGCGCGATAGACAAGCTCCAATTCGTTTTCTTCGATGTCGAGGTGCTTGGCCGCTCGCAGGGTGACGTGCGTGGGATGTGATGCAGCAAGCAGTTCGCGTTGGGAGCGCACCGAGACGTATTCTCCGGCTCCCATACTGAGCGCTCCGGCGAGCAGCCCGGCAATCCCGGTGAATAAAACCACCGATGGTGCTACCCCTGTTGCGCCGATGCCCATCACGAGCGCGAGGTTTGACACCAGTCCATCATTGGCGCCGAACACAGCGGCACGGAAATTGCCGGCCATCGTTTCGCGTCCCCGGGCCGCCAACCCGCGCACAACTTCTTCGTGGATAGCCTCGTCAGCGGCGATTTCGCGGGGTACTTCGGAATCCATCTTGTAGGGGGTATTGGATTCGGCACGCTGCATCAGGGCCAAGACGAATACGGAACCAAACATGCGGGCTAAAAACCGCAGGAGCGCTCGGTGGAGGCTGGGGCGGCGCCGGATGTTTGCGTGTTCACCGAGAAGGTCACGCCAGTGTTGCGCGTGTCGGTCTTCTGCGTCCGCCAGGCCGAGCAAAATGTCCTTTTCAGG
Organism: Enteractinococcus sp.; assembly: GCA_029267455.1. GTDB lineage: Bacteria > Actinomycetota > Actinomycetes > Actinomycetales > Micrococcaceae > Yaniella. The sequence continues at coordinate 1,331 of JAJUIX010000146.1, forward strand.
CCGCTTACTGCGTTCTGCAAGATCGCGATAGATTTGCCCCTCGGCAATCTCGTCGGCTAGGTAGCGTTGCCACCGCCGAATCTGTGACTTTGTGGGCCGGTGAGCCTCGGTCACTTTATCGTTGTGCTGCGAACCTGTCATCCTGTTCCTTGGTATCGGTGAACCAATACAATCTTCGTCTACACTACCGGTTTGGCACAGGTGGCGTGCGATACACTGTGGATTATGCAACCCGTTGAAGATCAATCGGTAAGCCCCGCGCGTAGGCGTAAAGGACTGCCTCGGTCGCTGCAGGAAGGTCAAGATCCTGACCCACGATTTACGTTGGCAAATGAGCGCACGTTCTTAGCCTGGATTCGCACATCCTTGGCACTGCTTGCCGGTGGTATCGCGGTCGAAGCCTTTACGCAAGATATTTTTGATGAGACAGCTCGCAAAGTCTTAGGGACCACCCTGTTGGTGCTCGGCGGGATTTTAGCGGCGTCGGCAGCGGGTCGCTGGTTGCGTGTGGAAGCGGCGATGCGCCAGAAACGGTCTTTACCGATTCCTCTGTGGGTGCCCCTGATCGCCTTGGTGTGCGCGGTTGCTGCGGCCACTGTGCTGATTGCTATCTGGGTGACCAATGGATTCTAAACGTCCGAGGGGCCTGCCACGTCGGCGCCTAGGCCCGCAGCACGCCGATCCCGGTTTGCAACCCGAACGTACCGTCATGTCCTGGGGCCGGACCGGGCTGGCGACTTCCGTGGTCGCGTTGTTATTAATCCGCTGGTATCCTTCGGTGGGCCCGGTGGTGTTTGTGCCGGTGGCTGTCGCCATTGTTGGCGCCGGTTTAATTCAAGTATCACAACGACGGCGTTACCGGGTTCAAGCAGCGGGTATTCACTACGAGAAGGTCGTCGCTGACTTTCGGGCCGTGGTGTGGATGACGGTGATGGCCGTGTCGATTGCAGGGCTTGGCGTCATCGGTGTGTGGGTGTTTTAGCGCGATAGCTTGGTGGTGTCTGGATCTTCCGGTGGGGTAGACCGTGACTGGTTGGGATCGTAGGTAAACGGTTTGGTGCCGTCGCGCTCCGGCTGGCGAGCAAAAATGAAATGCCGCCCGGTGATCTCCTCAATGCTCAGTGATACGAAGAAATCTTTATAGGTCGGAATCCATGGGGCAACCCCGAGTCCGCGCACATAATCCATCTGGTCTTCGGGCACTGTAGTGATCTGACCGCGGACCACCACCGACCAGCCCTCATCGGGCAAAATGCCATCGGTTTCAAAGGCGACCATTGAGCGTGCCTCGGCGGCCAAAAGCTTTGCCCCCGGAGCGGTCCGGAAGTACAGTTTCTTGCCGTCAAAGGCATAGTTGACCGGAAAGATCTCGACCTGCCCCTCGGCCAAAAATGCGAGCCGACCGTGCCGGGTATTGCGCAACAGCAGTTCCGATTGCTGCCGATTTAGCTCCAGAACTGGTTGATCTGTGTCGTGTTCAAACATGTAGGCGCTCATACCCTCCATTGTCCTGCCTTGCGCTAGCCCGCGCTACCGTTGGACTACGAAGCGTCACATTTTGCGGATCTGAGCAAATACTTCGGCGATCGGCTCGGCAGATCGTCCCGGGGCGACCGCCAGGTAGTGCGGTGCTAAATGGGCCGGGCCGGTCTCACCGGTCAGATAGGTGCCCCCGGCCTGGGTCAAAATGTAGGAGGCGGCAGCGACATCCCAGGGTTTCGCGTCCACGCCTAAGACCACGTCGGCGATACCGCGTGCGGCATAGCAAATCTCTAGCGCGCCAGAGACCAAACGACGCACGGTCGCAAACGTGGTGACGAGCTCACCAAACAGCTGGCTTGCCTGCGGCGCGCGGTGCAGAATCTCGGCCGCCGGAAACGACGTCACCAGGTTATACTGCGTCACGTGCTGGGGTGCAGGCCGTGCAGTGAGGGGCTCGTCGTTCAAATACGCACCGGTGGCATCAGCGGAAAACTCATCGCCGCTGACCGGGTTCATCACCACCGCGGCGACGACTTGCTGGTCGATAACCGCTGCGATCGAAATGGAAAACAGTGGGTACCCGTGCACAAAATTGCTGGTCCCGTCGATGGGGTCAATGATCCATTCCAACTGCCCCGGTGCGGTGACGGGTTCGCGTCCAGTCTCTTCGCCCCAAAACACCGCACCATCACCCGCTAACCCCGACTTCAAGGCGTCTTCAACGTAGTGATCCCATGCTGAGACCAGATCATGGCGATTAGTTTTCGTTCCAGCCACCACGCGCCCTGCCATAAAGGCAGCAGCAAGTTGTGCGGCTACCGGTCGGGCGACTTGTAACGCTTGGGTGCGTAGTGTTGTAGTCATAGACTCCACCATAAACCAGCTGGTGAAACGTACTAGACTGTCTGGGTGACCAAGGAGTGGAACTAGCAAGGCTATGGCGCGACGTAGTAAAACCTACCGTTTCCCCACCATCCCCCGGCTCTCGTCTGCCGCGGGAGATGATGCAACCCCACCGGAACAACTTGCTACCCTGAGTTACTACAGTTTCCAACGACGACGTCGAGATCGCGCTCGTCGACGCGGCGCCAAGCCCCGAATTCTTTCATTCACCGGGTACGGCTCTCCGCGCTGGGTGCGAATTTTCTCTCGGGTGTTGTTGTCAAAACCGGAGTGGAACGAAGCCGAATACATGGCTCAGATTCTGCGCGACGGTGTCCGGGGTTGGCAGAACTTCGTCTCCCCACCGATTGCCTATGCACAAGTCGACATAGAGGTCAACGGCGAGCGCCACACCGTCCGAGCAGACCGCAACGGCGTCGTGGATGCACGGATCGAAGCAGAACTACCACCCGGGTGGTCCACCGTCACCCTGCACGTCGAAGGTGCGGAATCCACCAGCCAGGATGTGCTGATTATTGGCGA
>JAJUIX010000008.1 GCA_029267455.1 Enteractinococcus sp.
AACATAGAAAACGAAAAACACCAAAATAATGATGGCCGAGACGGAGCGTATCAGGCGGGTGCGATCCCGGAAGCGCTGTTCAAAGAAAGCAGGCATCGTGATCGTATCCCGGCTAATCTCGGAATACACTCGAAGCCGGGGTGCCACAATGAACCAGTTCAACCAGGTGCCAATCGTCAGCCCAATGGCGATCCAGGATTCAATCAAACCGGTCGCATACAGTGCACCCGGCAAGCCCATCAATAACCAGCCAGACATATCGGAGGCACCGGCCGACAGCGCTGCTACGCGCGGGGAGAGGTCTCTGCCGGCAAGAAGAAAATCGCGGCCCGTCTTGGTGCGTCGGTAGGCATAAAACCCGATCGCGATCATGCCAAGCAGGTACACAACGATGGCTGCTAGTTGAAAGGCGTGTTCTTCACTCATAGCAAACGATTATTCTCGCTGTTGGCTCGATCACCAAATCCCACTGTTTTATCGGGCTGGTGTTTCATCGGGCTGGTCTTCGTCGCCGCGCAGTAGTTCTGGTGTACCCGGATGCCCTGTCGGGTCGTAAGCTGTGATACACGACACGATCCTCGACAGGAGCGTCCTATGACTGCACCATCGCATGCATCCGCTGATATTCGTCCGTGGCAGTTGGCCGATGAGGCCATCGCACAGGTCCGCAGGTGGCTAGCACGGGCCGCTGATATTAAACCGGATCGCTCTGCACAACAGTTGGCAGGGGTACTCAAGGACCCTCGTGGTTTGGAATTCACAGTCGGATTTGTGGATCGGGTGGTGCGGCCTGAAGATCACGCTGCCGCGGCCCACGCGCTGGCCAGTATCGCAGAGGACGTGCCGGGATTTTTACCGTGGTATCTGCAAACGGCAGTTCGAGCGGGTGGAAAGCTTGCTCCTGTGGCTCCCGGAGTGGTCGTGCCGACAGCTCAAGCAGCGCTGCGGTCTATGGTGGGGCATTTGCTGATCGATTCACGGGATAAACGTCTTGGCCGAGCAATTAGTAATCTTCGAACCGGCGGGATTGATCTCAATATCAACTTGCTGGGCGAGGCCATTTTGGGGCAACAAGAAGCAAATAATCGCGTCGCAGCCACCCGCGCACTGATTGAGCGTTCCGATGTGGACTATGTGTCTATCAAGGTATCTGCCACGGTGGCCCCACATAATCCGTGGGCACACGAAGAAGCCGTGACAGCAATCGTCGAACAATTGCGTCCGCTATATCGTGCCGCCATGACGGCTGAGCCGGTCACCTTCATCAACCTCGATATGGAGGAATATAAAGATCTCGAGCTGACTCTTGACGTGTATCGACGGCTCATCGCAGAACCCGAGTTCAAGCATTTTTACTCAGGCATTGTCTTGCAGGCGTATCTTCCTGATGCATATCAGGCCATGGTCGAGCTACAACAGTTCGCCGCCCAGCGGGTCGCCGATGGCGGAGCGCCCATTAAGGTGCGGGTGGTCAAAGGCGCGAACTTACCCATGGAACGCGTTCAGGCCGCCATGCGCCGGTGGCCGCAGACCGTGTGGCCGACCAAACAAGACACCGATACCAATTACAAACGGATCCTGGACTACGCCCTCCGGCCGGAGCACCTAGCGCACGTTGAGATCGGCGTCGCGGGCCAAAACCTGTTTGATATCGCCCTGGCGTATTTACTCATGCAACGTCGTGGTATCGCGATGGAGGGCCCAGTAGATTTTGAGATGCTTTTGGGTATGGCCAGTGCCCAAGCCCAAGCTGTGCGAGAAGATGTAGGTCGTTTACTGCTCTACACCCCGGTGGTACATCCTGACGAATTTGATGTCGCCATCTCGTATCTGGTGCGGCGTTTAGAAGAAGGCTCCTCACAGGAGAACTTCATGTCAGCGGTCTTTGAACTGGACGATGAGGCAGTCTTCAAACGCGAAGCTGACCGGTTCCGTGCTGCGTTGAGACAGTTTGAATCTGAGGCAGAGCTTATCCCGCAGCCACGACGGCAGCAAAACCGCCAGACCGAGGACTTTTCCAGACCGTCTCATCAGGCTTTCGACAATACGGCAGATACCGATCCGAATCTGCCGCAAAATCGGGAGTGGGCCCGCCAGATCATCGAGCGCATGGCCGACTCAACCCTCGGTAAAGATATGGTGGCCTCTCACCAGATTGATACTGAAGCGCAATTGGAAACCGCTATGACCGGCGCCATAGCCGCAGGGAAGACCTGGCAGGAGTTGCCGTTGGAGACCCGCTCCCAGGTACTCCTTCGCATCGGTGATCACCTGGCGGCAGCACGCGGGAAGTTATTGGAGGTCATGGGTTCAGAAACAGGAAAAACACTGGATCAATCTGACCCCGAAGTCTCCGAAGCCATCGATTTTGCTCGCTATTACGGCGAACAATGCTTACAACTCAACCGCATCGCTGGGGCAACCCCACATCCGGTGGGACTCACCGTAGTCACTCCACCATGGAACTTCCCGGTAGCGATCCCCACCGGTTCGGTGACTGCAGCATTAGCTGCCGGTTCGCCCGTCATCATCAAACCGGCTCCGCAAGCTCAACGAACCGCAGCGGTGATTGTCCAAGCGCTCTGGGCGGCACTCAATGAGTTCGAGCTACCACATGAGATTGTCACTTACCTCGTAGCGGAGGAGGGGTCCCTGGGCTCCCAGTTGGTGACTGATCCGCGAGTCGAGCGAGTCATCCTGACCGGCGGGTATGAAACCGCCCAGTTGTTTACCAATATGCGTGCCGATATGCCGCTTTTTGGTGAAACTTCGGGTAAAAATGCGCTCGTCGTGACCCCAACGGCTGATCTTGATCTCGCCGTGGCCGACGTCGTGCATTCTGCGTTTGGTCATGCGGGACAAAAGTGCTCCGCTGCCTCGCTGTTAATATTGGTGGGCCAAACCGCTGTGAGTGAACGTTTCCACCGGCAACTGCTGGATGCCGTCGCATCCTTGGTGGTCGATCACCCGACGAACCCAGCGGCCCAGATGGGCCCCGTCGTGGAACAACCCGGCGACAAGCTGGCGCGGGGGCTGAGTACGTTAGAAACCGGACAACGCTGGAATCTTGTGCCACAGCGCTTGGACGATACTGGCAGATTGTTTTCTCCCGGTGTTCGGTCGGGGGTGAAACCGGGCTCGGAGTATCATCAAACCGAATACTTCGGGCCCATCCTAGGGGTGATGTCCGCCGAGACCTTGGAAGATGCCATCGACTACGTCAATGCTGTCCCATATGGTCTTACCTCCGGGCTGCATTCGTTAGATCCCGATGAGATCGCGACCTGGGCCGAACATGTCGCCGCGGGCAATTTATATATTAATCGTGGGATTACCGGAGCGGTGGTGCGTCGTCAGCCCTTTGGCGGTTGGAAGCGCTCGGCGATTGGCCCCGGCGCTAAAGTCGGTGGTCCGAACTATTTGCTGGGCCTCACAGACTGGACCGATGCCCCCGATGCATTACCTGAAACCCACGAGGATCGCGCTCCCCAGCGTCATGAAGCGGTTGCCGCATACCTTGCAGCTGATGAGGCTCGATGGTTATCCCGCGCGACAGGACACGATGCTACAGTCGTCGAAACCTATACCGGGCAGCGAGATGTCTCCAACCTAGTGGTCGAAATCAATGTGCTCCGGTACCGCCCCGTCCCAGTGCACGTGCGATTGTCGGATGCGTCGTCGGCGGGTGTGGCTCAGATATTACGGGTGACTGCAGCCGGGATCCGCGTACAACACGCTACCGCCAGCGGCCAGGGGACCGGTGTCTTACCTGAGAATATCGTGTCTGTGCCCCCAGAAGTACCGCGCCAGATCGCTGACGCATTCACGGACACGAACATGTCTGTCGTCTTCGAAGATACGGCCGCGTGGCTACGCCGGGCGGCAAGCTTGGCAGAATATGATCCCGCCGATGGTTCAGGACGCATCCGGATGATCGGAAATACCGAAACTGCCGAAACCATCGCAGCACTTGCTCACAGCCCGGAAATCGCGGTCTATCGCCAACCGGTCACTTCGGCGGGCAGGCTCGAGATGCTGCCGTTCATCCGTGAACAGGCAGTGTCAATGACTGCCCACCGGTTCGGCACCATCAATGATTTACCGCAGCGAGCGCTCGGAGACATCCAGTTTGGCTAACCTTTTTTATGAAGGGTCGGAAGTGCTGTCATCGTGAGGCTCCCGGTCGGCATACATGCCTTTCTTCTGGTCATATGCGCGAACTTGAATCCAGGCAAAGGCGATGACACCGATGCCAAGCAGCAGCCAGGACCGATCGGTGCCGAAGAAGGCTTCGTCATTGAGGATGACCGCCATGAGTTCGACCAGCACGACGACGAAACCCCCGAATAGTGCGCCTAATAGGGCAGCTTTGGCTTTACCTGGCATCTGACTCTCCGTCTTGTTTGGAAGCTGGTAGTTCGCTATGGCTGAGTGAATCTTGCCACGCTTGGTGAAGTTGGGAGAATTGCCCACCGGTGGAAATGAGTTCCTCGGGCGTGCCGTCTTCAATAATTTGGCCGTCTTCAACCACCAGCACTCGGTCGGCGATCATGACCGTGGACAGCCGGTGGGCGATAATGAAGGAGGTTCGTTGGCCTAATAATTCTTCGAGTCCCTCCTGCACGATCGCCTCGGTTGGCGCATCCAGCGATGAGGTAGCTTCGTCGAGGATCAGCACGGTGGGATCGGCCAGGAACGCGCGACCAAAGGAGATCATCTGGCGTTGCCCTGCTGACATGCGCCCGCCCCTGGCTCGTACATCGGTGTCAAAACCTTCGGGGAGTTGATCAATGAAGATATCGGCCCCAATAATTTTGGCGGCTGCTCGGATCTCTTCACGGGTTGCCTGGGGGTTGCCGATGGCCATATTATCTGCGACCGAACCGGAGAATAAATACGACTCCTGCGTCACCATGACAATGTGGTTGGTGAGGGTCTCTAAGTCCAGGTCTTTGATGTTGACGCCGTCGAGGGTGATCGAGCCCTCGGTGACGTCATAAAACCGGGCCATGAGTTTCGCGATCGTGGATTTTCCCGCACCGGTAGAGCCCACAATGGCTACAGTTTGTCCGGCCGGTACTCGGAAGGAGGTGGGTTGAAGAGCCAACGGCAGGTCGTCCTGGTACCGGAACGAAACATTATCAAAGACAATCTCGCCGCGGGCCTCTGGTAGCTCCACTGGGTCTTTGGGATCTGTCACCGTAGGGCGTTCGGCCAACAGTCCAGAGATTTTCTCCAAGGCTGCAACAGCGGATTGGAAGGTGTTGTAAAAGTTGGCGATCTCATCGATCGGCTGGAAGAACCGTCGGGCATAGAGGACCAGGGCGACCAATACACCCACTTGGAGCTCGCCGCCGAGCACTCGGAAGCCGCCCACGACTAGCACCGCGGCAATCGTGATGGACGATAACCAGCGCAGGGTTGGCTGGTAGATACCGAATAGGTGAATCGAACGCAGCGCAGACTGGCGATGATCTTCGGCAAGCTGGGCATAGATCTCGCCGTTAGCCTGCTGACGTCGATAGGTTTTGACCGCTCGAATCCCGCTGACGGTTTCGACAAAGTGGGAGATCAATCTGGCTGAGTTCGTTTGAATTTGCCGGTAAATGACCGAGGAGCGTTTTTGGAACCATACAGACAGCATCGTGGCCGGTACCAACAACCCAGCCATGACCAGCCCTGATGGGGCGTCCATAGATACGATAAGGACCATGGTAAAGACCATCTGCAATACCGAACCGACCATAATGTCCAGTCCGGAGTTCAGCAGTTGGGCCAACGCGTCCATATCGGAGGTCTGCCGAGCTACCGTGCGTCCTGACGCATAGGTTTCGTGGAATTTCATATCCAACCGTTGACTGTGTAAAAACAGCCGCTTGCGCAAGCTATACAGCATGGTCTGGCCGAGGGTCATATTCCAGCGGATGAACACATACATCAGCCCGCCGGCCACGAGCGCTGCCAGAATATGTGTCGCTGCCGCACCAATTGCAGGAATCGCATTGCCTTCGGCAAGCGCGGGCAGACCATTATCAATACCCCATGCGATGATGGCCGGTCCGGCAAGCGAAGCTAGCTGCGCCACGATGACAACGATCGATAAGCCAATCAACTGCCAGGTATAGGGATTCAGTAAGCTCCCCAATAAGCGCAGCGAGGCACGTCGCTCTTCTTTGGTCATCCGCTGGTAGTGCGCCGAACCAGCCCCGCGAGCGCGTCCTGGTCCACTCATGATTGCACCTCCACATCTTGGTTGGGGCTGGCCATCAGATACCGGTACCGCGACGAGGTGCGTAACAACTCTTGATGGGTGCCAACCGCAGCGATCTTGCCGTGATCGAGCAAAGCGACCCGGTCAGCCAGGGCCACCGTGGAGGAACGATGGGCGATGATGAACGTCGTGGTGTTATCCAAAACTTCACGGAGTTGGGCGATCACACGCTCTTCGGTCTTGGTATCCAGGGCAGAGAGTGGATCATCGAGCAATAAGAGAGCCGGTCGGGCAGCGATGGCTCGAGCCAGCGCGATACGTTGCCGTTGACCACCCGAAAGCGAGAAGCCTTGTTCACCAATGTGCGTGTCGATTCCGTCGGCCAGATCAGCAACAAACCCGGCATCAGCAGCATGTAGCGCCTCCCACGCGATGTCATCGCGTACTTCCTCGGGAAGCTCTGGGTCGACGCCTAGCAGCACATTGTCTCGGACGGAAAACGAGAACAAGGTGGTGTCTTCGAAAGCAAAAGCGGTCAGCCGACGCAGATCGTCAAGATCCATGTCGTGGACTGATACACCGTCAATGGTGATGCACCCGCCGGTGATGTCAAAGATCCGAGGAACCAGCTGCAGCAGAGTGGACTTTCCATTGCCGGTGACCCCCACCAGGGCCATGGTCTCACCGGGGCGGACGTGAAGGTTGACGCCCTGGAACAAGTCCGGCGCATCCTCGGGCGCGTCATGGAACCGAAAACGCACCTCGTCCATGACCAACTCTCCGGTGGCCCGATCGAAATCGATCGTTACCGGGTCGGTGGGGGAGACGATGGTATTTTCGGCATCCATCACTTCGAAATAGCGTTCCAATGCGGTAGTGGTTTGTACCGCTTGCCCAAAGAGCATACCCACCATCCGTGTTGGCCCGACGACCAGGGTCGCGGTCGCGAAGAAACTTGCGAGCTGCCCGACGTTCATGGCGCCGCTATTGACCTGCAATAAGCCCAGCAGCAGGGACAATCCCAACATCGACTCGGGAAGGGCTAGCATGAACATATCGAAGCGGGCCAACGTGGTGGCTTTGCGGATTTCGTTATCACGTAGTGCCACGGCGTCGTCGTCAAAATTTGCTAGAGCTTGTTTGCTGCGACCAAATGCTTTGAGGACGCGAATGCCCTGAACAGATTGTTCCACCGTCGTAGAAATCTCGCCGTTGAGATCTTGCGAGCGGCGAGTAAAAACCGAGTAGTCGCGCTGGAAACGGTACGTCAAGACGACGATCGGAAAGATGATCACCATAAATATGAGCGCTAAGAGCACCGAAGAACGCGACATCATATACAGCCCCACCACGATCGTCGCGGCCGAGGAGACCATCATGATCATCCCAAAGGCAATCCAGCGACGAATTTGGGTGACATCCTGTTGGGCCCTTGATAACAATTGCCCTGAGCCCCAGTCGTTATGAAAGGCCACCGGCATATCCAGGATCCAGGTATAAAACCGCACTCGCATTTTGCGTTCAATATCGGTAGAAGGCCCGACGGCAAAAACGCGACGCAACCACATTAGCACCGCTTCAAGAAGGCCCAGGGCAACGATGACACCGCCGGCGAACCAGACGGTGGCCACGGTGGGGGACGTTTCGAGGTTGTTGACTAATACGCCTAATACCTGCGGAATCATCAGTCCCACCACAGATGCCGCGATGGTGACCATCAAGCCCATGAACAACCGATGGCGGATCGGTTTGATAATGCGCCATAAACGCCCCATAGCATCGATCATGAACTATGCCTCCTATGGGTGGGACCGATATGGAAAGACCACCGGTAGTTGCTCATCGTAGTGACGAGACAAAAGTGTCGAAAGCCTTGCGACCAAATGTGCGCAACTCAGCAGGCCGGTCCACTATCGGCGCTGATACAACGATTTGCGCCAGTATACGGGTTCAGCGGTAATTAACATGCCCAGCTGACGGAACATTGATTCATCAACGGAACCCAGGATCGTTGTCGTGTGGACGTCACAGCCGCGCAGATCGCGCAATTTGGTGATCGCTTGTCTTGCATCCTCTGATTCCGCCGCAGAGACCGACAGCGCAATGAGCACCTCATCGGTATGAAGCCGCGGGTTGATGGAGCCCAGGTGTTCTGTCTTCAGCGTCTGGATCGGTTCGATAGCTTGCGGACTCAACAGATGCACGTCGTCATCAATGCCCGCCATATATTTTAGGGCATTGAGTAACATCGCCGCAGAACATCCCAATAAATCTGAGGTCTTGCCCGTCAGAATCGTGCCATCCGGTAACTGGACAGCACTAGCGGGCTGAGCGGTGCGTTCGGCTAACTCCACAGCGGGCGCGACGACCGGCCGATCATCTTTGGAAATGCCGATGCGCTTCATGATCACTTCGATCCGTGAAGACTCCGAGTCATCAGTGGTGTCCGCACGACGTTCTTCAACCCGTGCGTGATACCAGCGACGGATGATTTCTTGTTCCGCTGCCGCCCTACACACTGCGTCATCGCTGATGCAGTGGCCCGCCATATTTACCCCCATATCAGTAGGCGACTGATAGGGAGACTCGCCATAGAGCTTTTCTAACATGGCTTTCAATAGGGGGAACACTTCGACGTCGCGGTTATAACTGACCGCTTGTTCCTGATAAGCGGCCAAATGATACGGGTCAATAATGTTGTTGTCATCTAAATCTGCCGTGGCTGCTTCATAAGCCTGATTGACCGGATGTTGCAAGGGCAAATTCCAGATGGGGAACGTCTCAAACTTTGCGTAGCCGGCCTGAATGCCGCGCTGGTAATCGTGATAGATCTGCGAAAGTGAAGCCGACAGCTTGCCAGAACCAGGGCCCGGCCCGGTGACTACCACCAGAGAACGTGTGGTGGGAGCGTACTCATTTTGTCCAAACCCGTCGGGGGAGATAATGGTTTCTGTATCGGTGGGATACCCGGCGGTGGGGTAGTGGTGGGTCACCTGCAAACCGGCGCGTTGCATTCTGTCACTGAATGCCAGGGCGTTCGAGTAGTCAGCCGATAACTGGGTGATGACCACGTGTTCGATCATGAAGCCTTCATCGCGGAAAATATCGATCAGCCGAAGCGCTTCGTCCTGGTAGGTGATGCCAAGATCTGCCCGAACCTTCTCGTACTCTAAGTCTTTAGCATTGAGCACCATCATGATCTCTAACTCAGCCTTGAGTTGCTGAAGCATAGAGATCTTATTGTTGGGGGTAAAGCCGGGCAGCACTCGAGAAGCATGAAAATCATCAAAGAGCTTGCCGCCCATTTCGAGATAGAGTTTGTTCCCAATCTGTTGACGGCGCTGAGAGATGAACTGGGACTGTAACTCGATATATTTTTGAGAGTCAAAACCGATGCCGCGACGAAATGATGCTTCTTGGGTCAAATTCTCAGCTTCCACAACACACTATTGTTCCATGGACTCCGAAGAGATCCTAGTTATCGGTCCTCCAGGACCCTGTTGTGAACCCTACGTTATCCGGTTATTACCTCGTCTAGCATACCGGTGACAAGACTTCACCAACCACAATGTCTAGGGGTTAGTCGTGTTGCTCAACACAATTGATGGTGTTTTTCGGGTGCAACACGCCGGGATAAAAATTCTTTTTCTGTGGATTTAACCCCTCTTTAGAGTGCTGTGGGAATGTGGAGAACTTTTAAGTCGTTGTATTAGACCCGCATCAACAAGCGGAAGTATCAGCGTGGCGCTCGAGGGTCAGGCTGTGGACAACTCTGTGGGGAGAGGCGTCATGGGCAAATCACAACATCTAGTTATCCTTTGAGTTCGTGATCCCAAGATGTAGTATTAATGGTGTGGATGAGGCCGATAGGGTTTCACCAAGGATTCATGAAATACACCGCGAGAACTTCATCGAAAAGAGTCTGCGGTATGGGCCAGATAAGCGACTAATCAAGGGGAGATAGATCATGACCGTGACCGTCTACAGCAAACCAGCATGCGTCCAGTGCAATGCGACCGTGCGTGCTTTGGATAAAAAAGGTATCGAATACAAGGTCATCGATATGTCACAAGACATGGATGCTCTCGAACGAGTTCGCGCCCTGGGCTACATGCAGGCTCCAGTCGTCATGGCCGGGTCTGATCACTGGTCAGGCTTCCGCCCAGATAAGATCGCGGATTTAGCAGAAGCCAGCTCAGCAACTTCGACTGTTGCGTAGGCTGATTTTTCATCCAAACTTTTGAAGGCAGGGGTAACATGACTACCCAGGTTCGAGATAGATCATTCGTTAAATCACCAGAGTCTCAAGACATGGTAGAGACCAGCGCGAAATTGATCTACTTTTCCTCGGTATCTGGTTATACTCACCGCTTTGCAGAGAAATTAGGTTTCGAGGACGGGTACATGGCGAGATTGCCATTAATTACCCGCGAACCAACACTGTATGCGTTGGAACCATTCGTTTTGATGCTGCCCACCTATGGTGCGGGCAAAGGTCCAGGGGTTGTTCCCAAACAGGTTATTAAATTCCTGAACGTAAAAAACAACAGAGAGCTGATTCGAGGCGTCATCGCTGCTGGAAACACCAACTTTTATGACGCCTACTGTCTTGCCGGTGACATTATTTCGGCAAAGACCAACGTACCGGTTATGTATAGATTTGAACTCATGGGCACACCTACCGATGTGACCAAAGTTCGTGAAGGATTGGATGCATTTTGGCAACAACACTCACTGAAGAAGAACTAATTCAGTCGGCTAAGAAGCTTCCTGAGGCATGGCAGGGTCTTGGATACCACGAACTGAACGCTATTTTGAATCTTTATGGTCCAAACGGTGAGATCCAGTTCGAAGCTGACCATGCCGCTGCCCGTCAGTATTTCCTGCAGCACGTCAACAAGAACACGGTGTTCTTCCATAGTCGTCGTGAACAAATCGACTATCTGATCGAAAACGAATACTACGAACCCGAAACATTCGAACAATACCCTGAACAATTCGTTTTCGATCTCTACGATCAGGCTTACGCCCACAAATTCCGTTTTCCCTCATTCCTGGGTGCATTTAAGTTCTACACTTCTTATGCGCTTAAAACCTTTGACGGCGAACGCTACCTAGAACGCTATGAAGACCGCGTGGTCATGAACGCCTTATATCTGGCACGCGGTGACCAAGATATGGCCAAACGACTCGTGGATGAAATTATCCTCGGTCGTTTCCAACCAGCTACCCCTACCTTCCTGAACGCTGGGAAGAAACAACGCGGTGAACTGGTCTCGTGCTTCCTGCTGCGTGTGGAAGACAATATGGAATCGATTGCACGCGGAATCAACTCCTCGCTGCAATTATCTAAACGTGGTGGCGGTGTGGCACTGAACCTCACCAACCTGCGTGAACAAGGCGCCCCCATTAAGAAGATTGAAAACCAATCTTCTGGTGTCGTACCTGTGATGAAGCTGTTGGAAGATTCATTCTCCTACGCTAACCAGCTGGGGGCACGCCAAGGTGCCGGTGCCGTCTACTTGAATGCACACCACCCAGACATCAGCACCTTCTTGGATACCAAACGCGAAAACGCTGACGAAAAGATCCGAATCAAGACGCTTTCGCTAGGCGTGGTCATTCCAGACATCACCTTTGAGCTGGCCAAGAAGAACGAGCCGATGTACTTGTTCAGCCCATACGATGTTGAACGGGTCTATGGGGTGCCATTTAGTGAAATCTCGGTTACCGAGAAGTACTACGAAATGGTAGATGATCCACGCATCAAGAAGAGCAAGATCAAACCGCGTGAGTTCTTCCAAACCCTCGCAGAACTTCAGTTCGAATCCGGGTACCCGTACATCGTTTTCGAAGACCACGTCAACCGAGCGAACCCAATTAAGGGTCGCATTTCGATGTCGAACCTCTGCTCGGAGATTCTGCAGGTCTCGGACCCATCGACCTACAATGCGGATCTGTCTTACGACCACGTCGGTAAAGACATTTCCTGCAACCTGGGATCAATGAACATTGCCAAAACCATGGACTCTGAGGACTTCGGAGGCTCCATTGAAACGGCAGTACGTGCACTGACCGCAGTATCTGATCTGTCAGATATTTCGTCGGTGCCCTCCATTGCGAAGGGCAACTCCGAATCCCACGCCATTGGTCTGGGGCAGATGAACCTGCACGGCTATCTGGCCCGTGAACAGATCTACTACGGTTCAGAAGAAGGTGTTGATTTCACCAACATGTACTTCTACACCGTGTTGTATCACGCGCTGCGGGCATCGAATAAGATCGCGATTGAACGTGGCGAGACCTTCGGTGGATTCGAAGACTCCAAATATGCATCCGGGGAATTCTTCGATAAATACACCGACCAGGAATGGAAACCAGCAACCGATAAGGTAGCTCAGCTCTTTAGTGATGCCGACGTGCACATTCCAACCCAGCAGGACTGGCAAGAACTCAAAGCTTCCGTCATGGAACACGGGATCTACAACCAGAACCTGCAGGCTGTGCCACCGACGGGGTCGATTTCATACATCAACAACTCGACCTCCTCAATCCACCCGGTCGCTTCCAAGATCGAAATTCGTAAAGAAGGTCGCCTGGGTCGCGTCTACTACCCGGCCCCGTACCTGACCAACGAGAATCTCGACTACTTCGAAGACGCCTACGAAATCGGCTACAAAAAAATCATTGATACCTACGCGGCTGCCACCCAGCACGTCGACCAGGGCCTTTCACTGACGCTGTTCTTCAAAGACACAGCGACCACGCGTGATGTCAACAAGGCTCAAATCTACGCCTGGACCAAGGGCATCAAGACCCTCTACTACGTCCGCGTACGCCAGTTGGCGCTTGAAGGAACCGAAATTGAAGGCTGCGTATCCTGCATGCTGTAAGCCCCACTAGAAAGTGTGCCGTTTGACCTATACTGCAAACGGCACACTTTCTCATGTGAAACTCAGCGCCAAAATTTTAACCCGTAGAAAGAAAGTTGCATGACTCCTGAAGAAGTAGCGCAGCGTATCCCCACATACCAGGCGATCAACTGGAACCAAATCGAAGACGATAAAGACCTAGAAGTCTGGAACCGTCTCACCAGCAACTTCTGGTTGCCTGAAAAGGTTCCGCTGTCTAATGACCTGCAGTCCTGGGCACAGATGACTGATGAAGAGCGCGACGTTTCCATGAAAGTCTTCGCAGGCCTGACCCTGCTTGACACCATCCAAGGCACCATCGGCGCGGTTTCGTTACTTCCCGATGCGTTGACCCTGCACGAAGAAGCTGTGCTGTCGAACATTGTGTTTATGGAAGCCGTCCACGCAAAGTCGTATTCCTCGATTTTCTCGACCCTGGCATCGAGTGATGCCATCGACAATATCTTCCGGTGGACCCGCGAAGAGTACACACTGCAGTACAAGACTCACGAGATCATCAAGCACTACGAAGGAGATGACCC
>JAJUIX010000128.1 GCA_029267455.1 Enteractinococcus sp.
CAATTGCCGCCGGTAAATTACGACCGGCCCGCGAAACGGGCTCGGATGCTGGTTCCGCGGGCACCGGCTCGGGAGGTGTCGCTTCGTCAGTTTCGGCCTGCTTGACTGCCAATACTGTGGGTTCTTCCGGATCGATATCGGAGGCCGGATCAGACCCAAAATCCAGATCGTCAGTTCCTGCATCGTCAGCCGCGTCTTGCGCCCGGTCGTGCTCAGCTTTTTGCCGAGCGGTTCGTCGGGCGAGCATGCGCTCTTGGGCAGCTTCAAGTGCCCGCCGTTCCCGACGGGTCTGCGGCACAATCATTCCGGTATCCGGGTCCCGGACGGGGTCCGGAAAACCCTCAAGATGGGTAATAACCGGCAACTGTTGTTCGGATTCTGGGTCTGGTTTGGACATGCAAGCAAAGGCCGTAAGAGCCTAAACCTCCAGTAGTTCTTCTTCTTTATTTTTGGCCATCTCGTCGATTTGATCGACATATTTGCGAGTCAGTTCATCAAGTTCTTTTTCAGCGCGACGGCCCTCATCTTTCCCGATGTCACCATCATCGACCATCTCATCGATGATTTCTTTAGCAGCACGACGTGCATTGCGTATGGAGACGCGGTGCTCTTCGGCCTTCGATTTGATGAGCTTGACATACTCTTGACGGCGCTCTTGGGTCAGTTCCGGCATGACCACGCGAATGACCTTGCCATCGTTGGATGGGTTAGCGCCGACTTCAGAAGAAGATAGCGCAACTTCGATGTCACGAAGCGCATTCACATCATAGGGGGAAATCAAAATGGTGCGGGCGTCTTGAACGGCGAAGGAAGCCAGTTGCTGCAGTGGGGTGGGGTTGCCGTAGTAGTCAACCAGCACTTTTGCATAAATGCCTGGGTTGGCCCGCCCAGTACGAACGGCTGCGAAATCTTCGCGTGTCGCTTCTAGGGTGCGTTCCATTGCCTTTTTGGCGTCTGATATTGCGGATGAGGGCACGGATTCTCCTTATTCGAATTCTTCTTGTGCACTAAGTCTAAAACAGGCGGCGGTGGGACAATTTATGGTGTGACAACGGTACCGATGGGTTCGCCAAGAAGCGCTCGGGTCACGTTGCCATCGCCTTCCATCCCAAAGACCAACATGTCTAAGTTGTTATCTTTACACATTGTCATCGCGGTAAGGTCCATAACCCGAATGTTTTTGATAATTGCCTCGTCATATGTGAGATGATCGAACTTCTTGGCAGCCGAGTCTATTTTCGGGTCAGAAGTGTAGACCCCATCCACGCCTGATTTGGCCATGAGGACCTGGTCGGCACGTATCTCTAAGGCGCGTTGTGCTGCAACGGTATCGGTTGAGAAGTATGGCAGACCGGTCCCAGCCCCAAAGATCACGACGCGACCCTTTTGCATATGCCGTACCGCACGCTGCGGGATGTACGGTTCGGCCACTTGGTGCATGTTAATGGCAGACTGCACCCGGGTATCGACTCCAGCTTGAGTAAGGAAGTCTTGGAGCGCTAGCGCATTCATGACGGTACCGAGCATGCCCATGTAGTCAGCTCGGCGACGGTCCATGCCGTTGATGGAAAGCTCTGCGCCGCGGAAGAAGTTGCCTCCACCCACGACGATGGCGATCTCAACCTCTGAGGCGGCGTCGGCGATTTGTTGTGCAACGGCACGCACAGTTTCGGGATCAACTCCGATGGCTCCGCCTCCGAATACCTCTCCTGAGAGTTTTAGGAGGACACGTCGACGGGCTGAGGGATCCAGTTTCGAGTTCCTTGGGCCATCTTGTAATCCGCCGGGCACATTGATGGCGGGGGTATCTGACACGGTAAGGCTCCTGTCGCTGCTGGGAGATCGTGGGCTTGTAGAAGTGGCATAAAGAAGGGGTGATCACCGCGTGTGGTGATCACCCCCTATGGTAGGTAGAAACGATGCTGTGTTTACCTAGACATTTCCAAACGCTGCAGTGTCGATGCGCGGGTTAGGCTCCGACGCGGAAACGTGCAAACGCTAAAGCCTGAGTTCCGGCTTCTTCCAGAACGGCACCAACAGTGGTCTTGGTGTCTTTGGCAAAAGGCTGATCCAGCAGCGCAACTTCTTTGAAGTAACCGGTCAGGCGGCCTTCGATGATGTTCTGCATGGCACGTTCTGGTTTGCCTTCTGCACGAGCGGTTTCTTCTGCAATGCGACGTTCATTCGCAACAGTTTCTTCCGGCACCTCGTCACGTGAAAGATACGTTGGGTTCATCGCAGCGATGTGTACAGCAACATCGTGTGCGGCGGTCTGGGCTGCTTCGGAATCTGCATCGACTGCCAGAAGAACTCCAACCTGCGCTGGCAGGTCTGCTGAGGTCTTATGCAGGTATGCGTCAACGAATGCGCCTTCGACACGTGCCAGACGACGTACTTCAACCTTTTCACCCAGTAGGGCGCCTTCTTCTTTAACAAAGTCGCTCAGTGGGTTACCGTTATACTCGGCGGCCAACAGGTCGTCAACATTATCCACACCGGAAGATACGGCCACGTCGAGCACGGTGTTACCCAACTCGATGAACTTATCGGATTTGGCAACGAAGTCAGTTTCGGAGTTGATTTCGATCATAATGCCAACACCGTCTTTTACGGTGGCGGTGATTAGACCTTCGGCAGCGGCTCGACCTTCACGCTTAGATGCACCTTGCAGGCCTTTGACACGAATGACTTCTAGAGCTTTATCGACATCGCCTTCAGCTTCGTCGAGGGCCTTTTTTACGTCCATCATGCCCGCGCCAGTACGCTCACGCAGGGCCTGAATGTCTTTGACTGTGTAATTCGCCATTACAGATATCCCATTCCTTGGATGTTCGTTGCGGAGTGGCCCGCAATTCTAAAACGAAACGTGGTTGTGTGGACTAGTATTCTTCGGTGGCAGCTGGTTGTTCACCTTCAGGGGTGGCCTCAACTTGCTCCGCTGTCTCTACAGTGGCTGTATCTGCCGGAGCCGCAGTTTTATCTGCGTCCCCTTCAGCAGCGTCTTCGGTCTGACCGGATTCCAACAGTTCACGTTCCCATTCGGCCATTGGCTCAGCATCTGCTTCGCCCTTGCCCTGGTTGCGAGCCATCAAACCGTCTGCAACTGCATCAGCGATGACGCGGGTGAGCAGGGAGACGGAACGAATGGCGTCGTCGTTACCTGGGATCGGGTAGGTTACTTCGTCTGGGTCCGCATTGGTATCCAGGATAGCAACCACGGGGATTCCGAGTTTGTTGGCCTCGTCGACGGCCAGGTGTTCTTTCTTGGTGTCGATAACCCACACAGCTGATGGGGTGCGAGTCATGTTGCGAATACCGCCAAGATTTGCCTGCAGTTTTTGCAGTTCGCGCTCGAGAAGTAGGAGTTCTTTCTTAGTGTGCCCGGAGCCTGCAACGTCTTCGAAGTCAATCTCTTCGAGTTCTTTCATTCGGTTAACGCGCTTAGAAACGGTCGCGAAGTTTGTGAGCATACCGCCCAACCAGCGATGGTTCACATAGGGCATGCCAACGCGGGTAGCCTGTTCAGCAATAGCTTCTTGGGCTTGCTTTTTGGTGCCAACGAACAGAATGTTGCCACCGTGGGCAACAGTTTCTTTCACGAACTCGTAAGCGCGGTCGATGTACGACAGTGACTGTTGCAGGTCAATAATGTAAATGCCGTTACGCTCGGTGAAGATGAAGCGTTTCATCTTCGGATTCCATCGACGGGTTTGGTGGCCGAAGTGAACACCCGAGTCCAGCATTTCACGCATAGTTACGACTGACATTGTCGCTCCTTCAAGGTTATTTCGCATGCGGAATAACCTTCTAGTTATCGGTTACTTAAACAGCTGATTTTCTCAGCTTCCTAGCGTGAGTACGAAAAGATTCGGGAAGCACCGCTGACCAGATTGCCCTGGACCGAAGGGTGTAACTGCAACCCATGGATTGCACACTCACGCGCGTAGTCAATCGTGCGCCCACGAAAAGTAGACCCACAATTGCTCCGACAAGCATACCTTATTGCGTGCACTAATTTTTACCTCGTGTGACACTTGCCACACTGGCGAGCTTCCTGAATAAACCCCGTTGTGGAACACCGAATTATCTCATTTCGAGGCGCATTCTTAGGCCCTATTCCTGGGAACCTCCGGTAGCTGCGATATCAAGCTCGATCTCGTTATCTTGGGAGTCTTTGAGTTCGACCTCCCAATAGAGCGAGCCGTCTTTCTCTTCTAGCTCGATCGAGTCGATCACCACACCCTGATGCTGTGCCAGCGCTTGGCGGAGGGCATCGGTAACGGCGACGGTGATTTGAGAGGCTCGCTGAATGTTTTCATCTTCGGCATCAACTTCGTCAACGTCAATCTTGCCGTCGACCGTGACTGCTAGTTCATGGAGCTGGTTCTCGTAGACGATCTCTATTTCATAGGAGGCCCCATCGTCTTCTTGTTCCACTTCGACGACTATCCCACCAGGATAGGCCGATTCAACAGCCTGCAGTACCGAAGTAATAGGTGCCAAACTATCGCTGTGCTCAGCAGCTGCTTGTTCACCAGAGGATTCTGATTGCAGCAAGTCACGTTCCCATTCCGCCAAGGGTTCGGCCGCTTCGCCAGCGCCATCTTGGCCATGACGCGCCATGAGTCCTTCGGCCACGGCATCAGCGATCACTCGGGTGAGCAGTGTCACGGAGCGGATCGAATCGTCATTTCCTGGGATCGGGTAGGCTACATCATCCGGGTTCGCGTTGGTATCCAAAATGGCG
>JAJUIX010000248.1 GCA_029267455.1 Enteractinococcus sp.
GTCTCGATGAACGTCACTGCTTATGATTTTTCGGTCAAGCAGAATCGCCCGGGCAAAATCATTGCCCTCCACCTCAATTACCCCTCCCGCATCAAACAGCGCGGCCGCAATCCTAAATTCCCCGGCTACTTCCTGAAGGCCACCTCGTCGATCGCACCTACCGGTGCCACAATTGAACGTCCCGCCGGCACGGAACTGCTGGCTTACGAAGGCGAAATCGCCTTAATCATCGGCAAAGACGCCCGTCGGGTCTCCCCCGAAGAGGGCTGGTCATATGTTTCCGGCATTACCGCCGCAAACGACTGGGGCCTCTACGATCTACGTCACGCCGACAAGGGTTCAAACGTCAAAAACAAATCCGGTGACAACTACACTCCGCTGGGCCCAGCAATCATCAGCACCGAGGGCATTGATCCCACGCAGCTACGGGTTCGCACCTGGGTCAACGATGAACTCGTCCAAAACGACACCACCGAAGATCTCGTCTTCCCCTTCGGCCAGCTCGTGGCTGACCTATCGCAGCTGATGACCCTTGAAGAAGGCGACGTCATCCTCACCGGTACCCCAGCTGGTTCATCCGTGGCACAACCCGGCGACGTCGTCGAAGTTGAAGTGGATGCCCCACAGGCTGAAGGCGCACCAAGCACGGGTCGTTTAGTCTCGTACGTGAAAGAGTCATCCTTTGCTATGGCCGACTATGGCCACGGACCAAAAGTTGACGATGTGCAGCGTGAAGAAGCCTGGGGCTCGAAGGAAGCCGCCGGTCTGACCGATCCACGTGCGATTCTGACGCCAGAGCTGCGCGAGAAGATCTCCAAGACCGCAGTGGCAACCATCGTGGCCAACATGCGCAAGCGCGGCATTAACAACTGCACCATTGACGGGCCACGCCCAATGCACCCGGGCCAGCAGATTCTTGGGTTCGCCAAGACCCTGCGCTACGTGCCAAACCGCGAAGACCTGTTCAAGAAATACGGTGGCGGGTTCAACAAGCAGAAACAGGCCATGGACTCCGTGCAGCCAGACGACGTCGTCGTGATGGAAGCTCGCGGTGAAAAAGGCACCGGAACCCTCGGGGATGTTTTGGCCATGCGCGCCAAGGTCCGCGGCGCAAATGCCATCATCACTGACGGTGGCGTGCGTGACGCAGCTGCAGTCGCCGAAGTTGGTATCCCGGTTTATTCGAACGGTAACCACCCGGCTGTGCTAGGACGCCGCCACGTCCCATGGGAAATGGACGGCACCATCGCCTGCGGTGGTACGACCGTGCAGCCAAACGACATCATCATTGGTGATGACGACGGCGTCGTAGTGGTTCCACCAGAACTCCTGGTCGAAGTGATCGAAGAATCCTACGAACAAGAAAAACAGGACGAATGGGTCTACGAGCAGGTCAAGAACGGTGCCGCCGTTGAGGGTCTGTTCCCCCCAACCGGTGAGTGGAAAGAAAAATACGAAGCCTATCGGGCAGAACAAGGCAACTAACAATGTCTTCGAATGGTCTTTCCAAAGCCGACCAGGCGTACCAGCATGTGCTCAACGAGATCACCTCGGGGCGCTATAAGGCAGGTGACCGACTGGTGCTATCGACCATCGCCGATGAGCTCGGCATGTCGGTGGTCCCGGTGCGGGAAGCCATTCGTCGGCTCCAAACCGATGATTTAGTGCAGTTCGAGCGCAACGTGGGCGCGACGGTGACCGGTATCGATCCCGTCGAATACCACTACACCATGGAGACCCTGGCCCTGGTCGAGGGATACTCCACGGCACTGTGTGCCCCATTGGTTACGGACGAAACGCTCAACAAAGCCCGCGGGATCAACCAACAGATGCGTGAACTGTTGGGCGAGGAATTTGCACCGGAGTTGTTCACGGAACTGAATGAGCAATTTCATTTGGCGCTGTTTGAGCATCACCCCAACCCGCACATTTTGGATCTCATCTACCGGGGCTGGAACAGATTGGCGGCATTGCGCTCGTCAACCTTTACCTTTGTTCCCTCGCGAGCTCCAATGTCGGTGGCTGAACACGAAGAGCTGTTGGACTTGATTGCCGACGACGCCGAGTTCTCGGTCATCGAAACAGCAGCCCGGAATCATCGGCTCAATGCCCTGAACGCTTACCTCGACCACCACGCACAATCCGCTACAAAAGATTTCTCACAATATTGGAAAGGACGACATGACAAACGGCAAACCAGCAAATCTGCCAGATCAAATCCGTCACTACATCAACGGTGAATTCGTCGACTCAATCGACGGCGACACCTTCGA
>JAJUIX010000079.1 GCA_029267455.1 Enteractinococcus sp.
AACACTCGGACATTGCCGAGGTTGGTAGAAATGTCCATATCACGCACTACTAGGAGTACATTTCCCCACTATGGTCAACCGTCGAAGATTTGCAAAAAACATTCAGGAGTCCCAACCGGCGGTCTCTGAGATGGATCCGCTACAGCGCTCTGAACTGCAATCACTTATCGGCGCTGTAGTTGAAGGACAGGGGCTTTGGTGCGAAGAAGTCCTCGTTGGCGGACAACCCGGTGATCGGGTGTTGTCCGTTGTGGTGGACCGCATAGATGAGCTCGAAGGTGTGAGCTTAGATACCATCAGTGTCATCACTCAAGAGGTTTCTGCTGCGTTAGATGCACAAGGCGATGCGATCCCTGAACTGGGAGCTGATTCCTACACGCTTGAAGTCACCACGCCGGGTACTGATCGGCCCCTGGTTCGTAAACATCACTGGCAAAAGAACCTCGGACGGATCGTCAACGTCAGCATCGATGGTGCAGAACCTACTGACGCTCAAATTCTTAGCGTGGATGCCGAAGGCGTTGAGCTAGTGGTTCTGACACCGGGGGCGAAAAAAGGCATGCCGCCCAAACGCTCGGCTCCTGCGTACTACACCTACGATCGGCTGACTAATGCAACGATTCAAGTTCAGCTAAAATAGTTCGGAAGCTCATATTCCGCTCAGCTATAACTGCACAACATAACAGAATCACAAGTGAATGACCCTGGAGGACCTGGTGGATATCGATATTTCCCTGCTGCGCATGCTTGAAACGGAACATGAGATTCCGATGGATCAGCTGATCTCAACAATTGAACAAGCATTGCTGCTTGCCTACCAAAAATCTCCCGGCGCCATCCCACAAGCGCGTGCTGAACTCGATAAGAAAACCGGCAAGGTTACCATTTGGGCCGTCGAATATGGCGACGACGATCAACCTATCGGGGAATTCGACGACACCCCATCAGGCTTCGATCGCATTGCGGCATCAACGGCACGCCAGGTGATTGTCCAACGACTCAGAGATGCCGAAGATGACCAGGTGCTGGGCGAGTTCCGAGACAAGCAAGATCAGGTGGTCTCAGGTGTCATCCAACAGGGCACGAACCCTCACATGGTCCAAGTTGATTTGGGCAGTGTCGAAGGTGTTCTCCCACCGGCAGAACAAGTCCCTGGCGAAGATTATTCGCACGGCACACGGTTGCGCAGCTATGTCGTATCCGTCAGTCGCGGTAACAAGGGCCCGTCCATTACCCTGTCGCGCTCTCACCCAGGGTTAGTACGGAAACTTTTTGAATTCGAAGTCCCAGAGATTGCCAACGGTACCGTTGAGATCGCAGCCATTGCTCGCGAAGCCGGACATCGCACGAAAATTGCGGTCAAAGCTAATGAGCCCGGTATCAATGCCAAAGGGGCATGCATCGGTGAAATGGGTGCTCGTGTTCGTGCGGTAATGACCGAACTCAACGACGAAAAGATCGATATTGTCGATTACTCCGAAGACCCAGCAGAGTTTATTGCCGCTGCATTATCGCCGTCGAAGGTGGTCAAGGTATTTGGAGTAGACGAAGCGACTCGGTCTGCTTCCGTTGTCGTACCCGACTATCAGTTGTCGTTGGCCATCGGTAAGGAAGGCCAAAACGCGCGCTTGGCGGCGAAATTAACCGGATGGCGAATCGACATCATGGGTGAGACCGTCTATGAACAACAAGCAGCCGGTCAGGTAACTCCAGAGGACTAGCTCCTTTGGCATCTACCAGGCGATTTGCGTTAGACTATTAAAGGTTGACGAGTGTGTGACAGATGTGGAGGCCCATGGCCAACCATGAACCGACGCGATTATGCGTTGGCTGTCGCATACGAGAAACCACAAAAAACTTGGTGCGCGTAGCGTTTGAAGACGCCGGCGATTCCCGATCGCTGGTTGTGGATCAACGCAGCGTACTACCCGGACGTGGTGCTTGGTTGCATCGCGATCCGGCGTGTTTATCCGCAGCTTTACGGAACCGAGCATTCGCTCGAGCTTTTCGTGGCCCCGTGGTCACCGAAGAGCTTGAGCAAGTCCTTGCGACGTGGCAAGCGGAGAACGCTCATACACAAAACAATGATGAAAGCGGGTCAGAGATCTGATGGATACCCGGTGAGCACACGATGAGTGCCCAACGATGAATATCACAGTCAGTTCACAACGCATGAGCAATCGCGGAAGCGGTGACATGCGGATGATGACAGAGCATACCGTTCGACCGGCCAGAATCGCGGTAGTGTACTAAGAATAGTGCAAGCCACGATTCAGCCAGAATAGGAGAATCGTGGCGAAACTGCGCGTCCACGAAGTTGCCAAGCAACTTGGGATTACATCCCGCGAGGCGCTGGACAAACTCGAAGAAATTGGCGAGTTCGTCTCTTCAGCATCCTCAACAATTGAACCACCGGTAGTGAAGCGTCTTAAAAAGGAATTCGCCGACGCCGCACCGGCAGAAAAAGCAAAGCCAGCTGCTAAGAAAGCTGCGCCAAAACCTCAGGCGAAGAAACCAGCTGCCCCCAAAGCGGAGCAACCTCAAGCTCCTGCGAAAGAATCGAAGCCTGCGGCACCAAAGCCTGCGCCAAAAGCTGCGACACCGAAACCTGCAGCTGCCGCTCCGCAAGCTGAAACTCCCAAGCCGGCCGCTAAACCTGCGCCAAAGCCTGGGGCTTCTCAACCTGCGCCAAAACCAGGTACGGCTAAGCAAGGTGGCGCCAAACCATCTGCGGCGAAGCCAGCACCGAAACCAGGGCCAAAACCAGCTGCACCCCGGCCGGGCAATAACCCGTTCCAGTCGAAAGAAGACACCACAGCCCCACGTCCTGGACCTCGTCCTGGAAATAACCCGTTTGCACCGCAACAAGGCATGCGCCAAGAACAACGCGGTGGCGGTCCACGCCCTGCACCAGGTCGTGGCGCACCAAAACCAGGTCCACGCAAGGGCGCACCGAAACCAGGGACTAAACCAGGTGGCAAACCTGCACCAGCACCCCGGAGTTCTGGCCCACGGCCATCACCGGCCATGATGCCCGAACAGATCACCCCACCGAAGCCCACACCACCCGGTCGCGGTAGCGGTCCACGCCGTGGAGGCGGCGGTCCACGTCGCGGCCCAGGCCGTGGCTCCGCACAGGGTGCCTTCGGTCGCGGCCCACAGACCGGGCGACGTCGTTCGAAGAAGCGTCAACGTCGCGAGGAACAACAACAGCAGGCACCAGTTATCGGTGGCGTCAAGGTACCAAAAGGTGACGGCAATACTGTTATCCGTTTGCGTCGTGGCTCCTCGATTGCTGACCTCGCTGAACGCATCAAGGCCGATCCAGCTGCTTTGGTGACCGTCCTGTTCCACCTGGGTGAAATGGCCACGGCCAACCAGTCTCTAGATGAGGACACGTTCGCTATCTTGGGTGAAGAAATCGGCTACAAAGTCGAAATCGTCTCCCCTGAAGAAGAAGACCGTGAAATCCTGGCTGCCTTCGACATTGATCTTGACCAGGCAGAAGACGAAGAGGACATGGAAGCGCGCCCGGCAGTCGTTACTGTCATGGGTCACGTGGACCACGGTAAAACCCGCACCCTGGATGCTATCCGCTCCGCCCGAGTCCGCGAGTCGGAAGCCGGGGGCATTACCCAGCACATTGGTGCTTACCAGGTTGAAGTACCGCATGAAGGCAAACAGCGCTTATTGACCTTTATCGATACCCCTGGTCACGAAGCGTTTACCGCTATGCGTGCACGTGGTGCCAAAGTCACCGATATCGCTGTGCTGGTTGTTGCCGCCGACGACGGGGTCATGCCCCAGACCGTTGAAGCGCTCAACCACGCTAAAGCGGCCGACGTCCCAATTGTCGTCGCCATTAACAAGGTCGATAAGGAAGGCGCCAATCCGGATCGTATCCGCGGTGAGCTGTCCGAATACGGGCTTGTACCAGAAGAATATGGTGGCGACACCATCTTTGTGGAAATCTCTGCGTTGCAGAAGCAAAATATCGATGGACTGCTTGAATCGATCTTGCTGACCGCAGATGCGGCGCTTGAATTGACCGCTAACCCAGACAGCGAAGCCCGCGGTGTGGCTATTGAAGCCAACCTCGACCGTGGACGCGGCCCGGTAGCCACCGTGCTAGTCCAAAACGGTACGCTGCGCGTTGGGGATAACATGGTCGTTGGAGACGCACACGGTCGTGTCCGCGCGATGTTCGATGAGTACGGTGATCCCGTGGACAAAGCGCTGCCGTCACGTCCGGTACAGGTGCTTGGTCTCTCCAATGTGCCACGCGCCGGTGACGTCTTCTTGGTTACCGACGACGAACGTACTGCACGTCAGATTGCAGAGCGTCGTGAAACAGCCAAGCGCAACGCCACCCTGGCACGCCGTCGCAAGCGCATCACTCTGGAAGAATTCGATCAGGCAGTGGCCGAAGGCAAACTGGATACGCTCAACCTCATTATCAAAGGTGACGCATCCGGTCCGGTCGAAGCACTTGAAGATTCGCTTATGCAAATCGACGTTGGCGGTAAAGATGAAGTGCAGCTGCGCGTCATCCACCGTGGCGTCGGTGCAATTACTCAGAACGATGTCAACCTGGCGACCGTTGACGACGCCGTCATTATCGGCTTCAACGTTCGCCCAGCAGAACGCGTCAGCGAGATGGCAGAAGAAGAAGGCGTGGACATGCGCTTCTACACCGTCATCTACGACGTCATCGATGACATCGAACAAGCACTCAAGGGCATGCTGAAACCGGAGTACGAAGAAGCGGTCCTGGGCCGTGCCGAAGTTCGCGAGATCTTCCGCTCATCCAAGGCCGGTACCATCGCCGGTTCGATGGTCACCTCCGGTATCATCCGCCGAAACGCCAAGGCACGCCTGTTGCGTGACAACAAAGTCGTCGCAGATGACCTTACGATCGGTTCGCTGCGTCGCTTCACGGACGACGTCACCGAAGTCCGCGAAGGCTTCGAATGCGGTATCGGACTTGGCAAATTCAGCGACATCCGCGAAGGTGACGTGATCGAAAACTACGAAATGCGAGAAATACCACGCGTATAACTTGCACGCCCGCGGCGTCCCCTGCGGACGCCGCGGGCGTTACCCATTTGAGGAGACCTGCAATGGCAGCTCATAACCGTGCCGCACGACTGGCACAACGGATCAAAGTGATCCTCGCCGAAGCCTTACACAAGACGATCAAAGATGACCGAGTCGATAACGTGACCATCACTGAAGCTCGCGTCACCAATGATCTGCAGCAAGCCACCGTGTACTACACCGTCTACGGTGATGAGGAGACCGTGGCGGCTGCGCACGAGGCGATGGAAGAAAACCGCGGCCTCTTGCGTCGTGAAATGGGCCGGGGGCTCAATATTCGCTTGGTCCCCACTTTGGAACTCATCCGCGATACGGTGCCTGAAACTGCCGCACAGCTTGAAAAAGTCTTGCGCGAAGCCAAGGCACGGGACGCTGAACTCGCCGCACAGCGGGAATCGGCCACCTATGCGGGCGACGAAGACCCTTATAAGGAATAACTCATGGCAGATGATTCGGGATTAATACTGGTTGACAAACCTGCGGGGTGGACTTCTCACGACGTGGTGGCCCGCACCCGCAAAATTGCCGGTACCCGAAAAGTCGGCCACGCAGGCACGCTGGACCCGATGGCCACCGGATTATTGGTCATCGGGTTCAACAAGGCCACCCGGTTACTGACCTATATCGTTGATACGACCAAGACGTATCGAGCAACGATACGGCTTGGTCACAACACCACCACCGATGACGCCGACGGTGAGATCGTTCAAACCCGATATGCCAATGCCGTTACCAAAGAGCAACTTCACCAGGCTGTTGAAGCGCTCACCGGTACTATCCAACAGGTCCCATCATCAGTCTCAGCCATCAAAATTGATGGGAAACGGGCTTATCAACGAGTCCGCGACGGTGAAACAGTTGACATCCCAGCACGGGAAGTCACCATCCACCGATTCGAGATCGAGGACATCCAGCGCGCCGTCGACGGCAAAACCATTGACGTTCAGGT
>JAJUIX010000184.1 GCA_029267455.1 Enteractinococcus sp.
TCGGCGCTGGGATGACCGAAACGCGTGCTTCAGCCAGAACGTCTTCGTGCAGACGAATCTGGATCGGGTAGGTACCCAAGGCACGGATGTCACCGGCACCGATGATGGAACGACGATCGACGTCGCCCTTACCGGCTTCTTTGATTGCCTCAGCAATAGCAGCGGTGGTGACAGAACCGAACAGACGGCCGTTGTCGCCGGCCTGCATCTGGATCTGGATTGGTTCTTCTGCCAGCTCGGCGGCCTGGGCCTGTGCGGCTTCCAGGGTGCGTGCTGAACGGGCAGCACTGGCTGCGCGCAGCTGTTCTACCTGCTGCTCAGCGCCACGGGTCCAACGCACGGCTTCGCCGCGTGGGATGAGGTAGTTGCGGGCATAGCCGTTGCGTACTTCGACGACGTCGCCGGCCGAACCGAGGTTCGGCATTTCCTGGGTCAAAATGACTTTTTGATTTGCCATGGTTACTCTCCCTCAGGTTTAGCGGCCGGAACCGGAGTACGGCAGCAGGGCCATTTCGCGGGCGTTTTTGATAGCCTGAGCGATCTTGCGCTGCTGTTGGACGGTCACCCCGGTCACGCGGCGTGCACGAATTTTGCCGCGGTCGGAGATGAATTTACGTAGCAATGCGACGTCTTTGTAGTCGATGTAATCGATCTCCGCTGTTTTCAGCGGATTCGGTTTTGGTTTCGGCTTGCGAACTTCAGCCTTCGCCATCTTGGTGCTCCTTTATAGCTATAACCTGGAGCCCGCCGGATAAGCGGGATGGTCATGGAATATGAATAATGTTTTAGAACGGTGGTGGTGAGTCGTTGCCCTGATCCCATGATCCGGCTGAGCCACCGCCACCCCACGGGTCATTGCTCGGTGCAGATTGTCCACCTGGGCTGCCCCAACCGCCTCCGGCCGGTGCACCCCCGCCCCAGCCTCCGCCGGGACCATTCTGCTGGCCACCAAATCCGCCGCCGCCAGAACGTGGCGTACGGTTGACTTGAGCGGTGGCCCAGCGCAGTGAGGGACCAATCTCGTCGACATCGAGTTCCCAGTTGGTGCGTTGTTGCCCGTCCTTGGTCTCGAATGACCGAGCTCTGAGCCGACCGTGTGCGATCACTCGCATACCCTTGGTCAGCGTTTCTGCTACGTTCTCGGCCGCTTCACGCCATACGGAAGCACGAACCCAGAGGGTTTCATCGTCGACCCATTGATTGGTTTCTCGATTAAACGATCGTGGGGTTTGAGCAATCGTAAAGTTTGCAACCGCGTGCCCCGATGCGGTAAACCGCAGTTCCGGGTCACCTGCCAAGTTGCCGACCACAGTGATATATGGTTCTCCGGCCATGAAGCGCTCCTAATGCAGTAGCAGGTTGAGTGGTACTAAAACTTAGAGGGTAATTTTCTGATCTTCCGGACGGATGATCTTGGTGCGCATCACGGTTTCGTTCAAACCGAGCAGACGATCCAGTTCCTGAGCCTGCTCAGGGGTAGCAGTGAAGCTCACGACGGCGTAGATAGCCTCGTTTTTCTTCTGGATCTCATAGGCGAGACGACGACGACCCCAAACATCGAGTTCTTCGACGGTTCCGCCATCCTTGATCACGTTGTCAAGGTATTTACGCAAAGTTGGTTCAACGGTACGCTCGTCAAGTTCTGGCTCGAGCATCACCATTAGTTCATATGCACGCATGCGAACCCACCTCCTCTGGACTATTGGTCACGGGATTTCCGTAACAGGAGGTTCTCAGTGCAAGTGTCCACACTCATCTGGAATGCAGACAGCAACCTCGCCATTATAGCGGAGACCTACCGAAAACTAAACTCGCTCCCTGTGGTGAACGGTTCCCGGGGATAAGGACGTACCCAAAGAAAATATTGCTGACGAATACCGCCTAACCCCCGGGTTCCGACTCCGGTGCCTTAATGCTCGTCGAGCAGCTCGGTCACCAGTGCAGCAATCCGGCTGCGTTCAGAACGCGTAAGGGTCACGTGCCCGAACAGGGGGTTCCCCTTGAGGATTTCGACGACGGCGCCAACCCCATCGTGTCGACCGACCCGCAGGTTGTCGCGCTGGGCAACGTCGTGGGTCAGGACAATCTTAGAGTTCTGCCCCATCCGCGACATGACCGTCAGCAGGACGTTTTTCTCCAGGGATTGTGCTTCGTCGACGATGACCCAGGCATCGTGTAGGCTGCGCCCGCGAATGTGGGTCAGTGGTAGGACTTCAAGCAGTCCGCGGGACATCACTTCCGCCAGGACGTTTTCGCTCACCAGCGCACCCAGGGTGTCGTAGACGGCCTGGGCCCACGGGTTCATTTTTTCTTCTTCGCTGCCGGGCAGGTAGCCGAGGTCTTGGCCTCCGACGGCGTAGAGCGGCCGGAACACGATAATCTTTTTGTGTTCGCGGCGTTCCAGCACGGTTTCTAATCCAGCACAAAGGGCGAGCGCCGACTTCCCCGTTCCGGCGCGTCCACCCATCGAGACGATGCCGAGCTCGCGGTCCAGCAGCATGTCGATTGCGAGCCGTTGTTCGGCCGAGCGGCCGTGTAAACCGAAGACGCTGCGATCGGCGCGAACAACCTCAACATACTTATGCGACGTCGCATCGATCTTGACCCGGCCCAGGGCCGAGCCCCGGCCGGATGAGATGATCAATCCGGTATTGGTGGGGAGCTCGGTCGCCTCGTCGAGGTCGAGGTGTTCGCCGTCGTAGAGTTCGGAAAGCTGTTGTTCGGTTGCTTCAATCTCGGCGATCCCGGTCCACCCGGAGTCGGTGACCCATTCGTTGCGGTATTCATCGGCGTCCAAGCCCATGGCCGAGGCTTTCAAGCGCATCGGGAGGTCTTTGGAGACCACGGTGATGGCACGGCCTTCATCGGCGAAGTTTTTCGCAACGGCAAGGATGCGCGAATCGTTATCGGCCTGTCGGAAGCCGGCGGGTAGTACCTTTTCGGTGATGTGGTTCAACTCCACGAGCAGATGACCGCCGTCCTCATTAAGGGGGACGGGACGGTTGAGTGATCCGTGTCGGACGCGCAGTTCGTCGAGTAGGCGCAGCGCGGAGCGGGCGTAGTAGCCCAGTTCGGCGTCGTGGCGTTTCTTTTCTAGTTCGGAGATCACCACGATGGGAATGATCACTTCGTGTTCGGCAAACCGCAGCGGGGCTTTAGGGTCCGAAAGGAGCACCGAAGTGTCAAGTACATAGGATTTTTGTGCCACTGCGGACGCCACTGCCGTATCGAGGTCTTGTTCGGTCGAGGCAGGAGGGTTATGTAACGAAGCCACAGTTTCTCCAAACTAGAACGGCGACGGCGCTACGGCCGCGGCCAGTTCTCACATCAAGTTGCGGATGGTGGTCGGCCGGTCCAGACGCCGTGCGGGCGGCA
>JAJUIX010000236.1 GCA_029267455.1 Enteractinococcus sp.
CTTGGCGCCCCGGCCGTCCCGAAAACCTGGTTGCACGTTGAAACACTGCCGATGTTGGACAACGGCAAACCGGATCGTCTCACTCTCACCGAATGGTTAGCAAAGGAATAGCATTGGCTTCGTTTTCCCAGTGGGTGGCTGCCGCCCGCTTACGCACCCTGCCCATGGCCATCGCACCCGTAATCGTTGGCAGTGCCGCCGCCGCAGAACTTGGCGCTTTTCACCTTGGCAAAGCCCTGCTGGCCCTGATCGTGGGGTTGGCGATGCAAATCGGCGTGAACTACTCCAATGATTATTCCGATGGCATCCGCGGAACCGATGACGACCGGGTCGGCCCGTTCCGTCTCACCGGCTCGGGCGCTTCTGAGCCCAAAACGGTTCGGAATATGGCTTTCGCATTCTATGGGCTAGCCGCACTAGCCGGGCTGGGTCTGACCCTCTGGTCGCAGGCCTGGTGGCTACTGATCGTTGGGGCGGCTTGCATCATTGCCGCTTGGTTCTACACCGGCGGCACCAAGCCCTATGGCTATTTGGGACTCGGCGAGGTGTTTGTTTTCATTTTCTTTGGCCTAGTGGCAGTGCTGGGCACTACCTATACCCAGGCGGATGAGGTTTCAGGTCTAGCATGGTCCGGTGCGATTGGTACCGGACTGGTGTCTACCTCGCTTTTGATGGCCAATAACGTTCGCGATATCCCCACGGATCGCGAGGCGGGCAAACTCACTTTGGCGGTGCGGCTGGGCGATACCAAGGCCCGCTGGTCCTACCCCATCATGCTGGCTCTTGCCGTGGGCGCGCCGCTTCTGTTTGTGCCGGAGCATCCCTGGATGTGGCTCATGTTGATCGTGTTGCTGGTGTCGATTCGCCCGTCGTTGATCATGCTGGAAGCAGAAGAACGCGCTGAGCTGATTCCGGTCTTGAAAATGACCGGTTTACTTGGCATCCTCTACGCCGTTTTGTTCACCCTTGGCGTGGTGCTGTAGGTCTTCTGGGTCAGCAAACCGGCCATCAGTGTAGGCGTCTTCGGCGTCGGCGTCGGTGGTCGCGACCTTATTTCGCTTGCGCGAATCCAACGCGCGCATCAGATCTTCCGAGGCTTGTTGACGCAGTTTCGGGGTAAACAGGTACGTCAGAGCAAAGCCGGTGACCAATCCCACCGCTAGCGCGTAAAACACGTTGTCGGTGAAGAAAATCGTGATGAAAAATCCGACCCCGAATAGCAGGAATCTCAGGGCGGTATAGAGCCAAAATTTCATGGGGTCTCCATTCTGAGTAGGTGTGCGTTAAAGCCTACGAGTTCGTAAGATGGAAATATGCCACGTTTGCTCATTCCACTAATCCTCGTCTCCCTCGGCGTGATGATCTATGCACTCATCGAGGCGATCTCGACGCCGTCGGAGCGGACCCGCATTATGCCCAAGGGCGTGTGGATCCTCGTCATTGTGCTCGTTCCATTAGTCGGTGGTGTGCTGTGGCTGTTATTCGGTAACGAAAACTCGTATCTCGCGTCCACGGTGGATGGCTTCAAGAAAACCTCGGGGCCTGTTCGTCCCATGTCTCCTGACGACGACGAGGAGTTCCTCCGCCAGCTAGACATCCAGCGCGCCCAGGAGCGCAAAGCTCGGGAGCTGCGCGAACGCGAAGAAGAACTTCGTCGACGCGAAGAACGACTGAAGAAACAAACCGACACGGACACTGAACAAGACACCGATGAAGATCAGAACCCGGCGTAGGAGTGCAGCGACGGGAAGTACATGTTCACGATCGTGTAGTTGAACACCAGTGAGGTAAACCCGATGATGTTCAACCACGCCGAGCGGGTACCGGTCCAGCCGCGGGTGGCTCGGGCGTGGAGGTAGCCGGCGTAAATCACCCAGATGATAAACGTCCAGACCTCTTTGGCATCCCAGTTCCAGTAGCGGCCCCAGGCCTGTTCTGCCCAAATCGCCCCGGCAATCAGGGTGAAGGTCCACATCACAAACCCGATCGCGTTGAGCCGGTAGGACCAGTTTTCTAACGCCAGTGATGACGGCACCAGGCGCATAAATCCGGTGACTTTATTCTTCTTTTCGGCGCGCTGTTTGATCAACTGCAGCACCGACATCGCAAAGGTCAGCGAGAAGATTCCGGTCGCGATCACGGCCACCGAGACGTGCGTGATCAGCCACCAGGACTGCAGGGCAGGCTGGACGTTGCCCACCGGAGTTGGGAACCCGATCGTGGCGGCCATCATCATCAGCAGCACCACACCCGAAACGAAGGTGCCCACGAACCGCAGGTCCTTGCGAAGTAAGAACACCAAATAGACCACGGAGATCACCAGGGCACCGGAGGTCATGAACTCATACAGGTTGCCCCAGGGAGCTCGCGAGGCGGCCACCGCACGAGCGACCACAGCAAAAGCATGTGCCAGCGTTGCTACCACCATGATCGCCACGGCAATGTTGGCGGCTGGACGTTTCACACTGTCGGTGTATTCCATATCGTCGGAAACCAACGTGCGGGA
>JAJUIX010000198.1 GCA_029267455.1 Enteractinococcus sp.
AACAAACTGAGACAGCGATACACTCGAGAACATGGCGTTACAGCTTCTTCTTTTCCTTTAACAACCGACCGGCCTTCCGCGCCCGGAACATTCTGATCCGCGTTTGCGGTGGCATCTCGTCCTGACCAGACCGGTCGCTATTTTTGCGTGTCTTCACGCATCGAATGTTAAAGGAATTCTGTATGCCTTCCGAAACTACGTATTCTGCGCGTTCGCGCGCACATTTATCTCTTCGTGGCGTTGACGTCACGTTTGGCACCACCCGTGTACTCCATCAAGTCGATCTGACGGTCACACCATCTTCTCGTATCGGCATTGTCGGGGAGAACGGTCGTGGCAAATCCACGTTGCTGCATGTTCTTACCGACAGCATCACAGCCGATGCTGGGAAAGTGATGCGGCACGGAACTATCGGGGTCGCCGAGCAAGAAATGTCGATCGACGATGACCGAACCGTCGGGGATGCTGTCGCGGAGACTATTGCTCCGGCAGTTGCTGCTCTGGAGGAAGTTGAGAATGCCTCTGTGGCGCTAGCTGATGAGGAGACCGGAGCGGATGAACGTTTCGCTGTCGCACTCGAACGAGCTGAGGCCCTCAGTGCTTGGGATGCTGAGCGACGTGTGCAGCTCGCGCTTGAAGCGCTCGATGCTGAGACCGATGACGAAGTCGTATTGTCTACCTTGTCGGTCGGGCAACGGTATCGCGTGCGTCTTGCCTGCCTCCTGGGAGGGAGTGATGATTTCCTCGTACTAGATGAGCCGACGAACCACTTGGATCGCAGCGGACTCGATTTTCTCACACAAAGTCTGCGCGATCGGGATGGCGGCGTCGTGCTGGTAAGTCACGACCGGGCATTGCTATCGGATGTTGCCGAGTCCATCGTGAGTCTGGACCCAACGCCCGATGGTCGTCCGAGATTATACGGAGACGGCTATGTCGGTTATCGCGAGCGCTCTGAGGCGGAGCGAATTCAGTGGGAGCAAGAATACGCACGTCAACAAGCCGAACACGAGCAGCTGCAACAGGATCTGCAAGCCGCTCAAGATCGGCTCGTGGGTGGATGGCGTCCGCCGAAGGGGTCTGGGAAGCATCGCCGTGCCACTCGTGCGGCTTCCACGGTGCATAACGTTCAACGACGTCAACAAGCGTTGGAAGAACATGCGCTGAGCATCCCGGAGCCACCGCTGACGTTGAACTTTCCAGACCTGCATGCTCACGGAGGCTCAACGTTACTGT
Organism: Enteractinococcus sp.; assembly: GCA_029267455.1. Classification (GTDB taxonomy): domain Bacteria; phylum Actinomycetota; class Actinomycetes; order Actinomycetales; family Micrococcaceae; genus Yaniella. The sequence goes on from JAJUIX010000198.1 coordinate 1,237, forward strand.
CGGCCGAAGACATCAGTGTCGACGATCGGCTTCACGGCCCGGTCTCTCTTGCTGTATCTGGAGGGGACCGGCTGGTGGTTACCGGCCCCAACGGGGCGGGAAAGTCGACGCTGCTACAAGTCGTTGCCCGGCGATTAGCGCCAACCACCGGTGTGGTGACGCAGCATGCCAGTGCTCGCGTCGGGTTCTTACAACAGGAGTCGCGATTACCTTCCGACCAGCGGGTGGGACGGGTCTTTGAGTCGCACGTGCAGCGCCTCATTTCCCGGCAGGTGATCGAAGCACGCCGTGCAGTAGAGCTCAGGGATCTTGGACTGCTGACCTCCTCGCAAACCCTAATGCGTGTCGGAGAGCTTTCCATGGGGCAACAGCGTCGTCTTGAATTGGCGCTCGTATTAGCTGCTCGGCCTCACGTTGTATTACTGGATGAGCCGACGAACCATCTGTCGATTCGTTTGGTCGATGAGCTCACGGCCGCGCTGGAAACCACCGGGGCTGCTGTGGTGTTGGCGACCCATGATCGTCAGCTTCTTCGCGATACACAGCATTGGCCGAGGCTAGAGCTGACGCGCGCGACCAAAGTGGGAGGTGCAGTGCCCTCATAGGAACGCCTCAGCTGACAGAAACCCTTATATCGAAGTGTTTATAAGGGTTTCTGTCAGGATCCCTTGGTCAGGTCATCAACAGGGTGGCAAGCAGTCCCACACCGCCGGCGAGACCCCAGCTGGCTAAGCTGCCGACGAGGAATTCTTCAGCCTTGGTGCCGGAGGCGTCCTCCCGCTTGGCGTCAGCGGAAATCTCGGGAAACCGCACAATGCCTTTGGCAGCCATGAGTGCGGCCACGATATGATAGGCACTAAATACGGTGAGAACGGTAATGAATATCCGCTCAAGAGGGCCGATAACGCGACCGCCCTTGAGTCGGCTGCCCGGCACCGATCCGGCGGCCGAGCCATCGACACCTAATTCCCGCCCCGACAACAGCAACACACACCGGGTAATTCGGTTCCCTGACTGCGTGAGGAACAGCGCGACCGATAACCACAGCAAACCAAGCGGTACTGATGCGCTGAGCAGCGCGATATCGAGCCACGCGAAACCCGCCAATAAGGCCACCAGTCCGACTGCTGACCACGCATAAAGCTCATGGACCAACCGTTTTTCAGTCTCCTGGCTCGTCGCGTCGTCCATGCGTTCACCAATGAAGTACCAGAACACGGCAACAAGTGAGGCCACCGCACCGGCCCAGGCTTCTGGGCGAACTAATAGGGCCGCAGCGACGGTCAATACGAGCCACCATGCCAGCTGGAGATACCGAACGAGTTGCTTGGAGGCTCGAGCCTGCGCCAACTGTATGAGGTCGGTGATCGCGACCGCCAGGATGGTCAGGGCAACTAACATCAGGTTGTCTCTTTCGTTGCATTTTGTGTGGTGTGACTTTGGAGTATGTCGTCTGCATCCAATAATGCCATGGCCCCTGATCGATGCAGTGCTTGTGAGACGGCGGCCTGGGAGATCTTTTCGTCGCGGGCGGCTTCTTGCTGCGTCGAGCCTTGCAATAATGCGGCGAAGAGCCGACGTTCGCGGGCTTTCATCCGGGCAACAATATGGTCCCGCATGAAAAGTTGCGCGGTTATGGCGCTGACCAGTGCTTCATCATCAGCACGGAAGCCAGTGAGTACCTCGTCACGGCGCTGCTGAAGTTCTTCGACGACCTCGATCGCGGCCCGAGCGTGCAACCATGCGCTGCCATCTTGAATGGGGCCCGACTCATCGTCGTCGATGGTATTGATCTCGCCAACCCCGATGCCGAAGCGTAGGCGAAGATCATAGGGCAGCAACACCTGGACGCGCAGGGTCAGGCGCAGTGCATCATGCCAGGTGGCGGTGATGACTTGGAACTCGTCGCCCACTGTGGCCCAGGCTTCACGGGTCGGAGTGACGACGGTTTGCGCT